>JAYTQX010000081.1:0-12735 GCA_043746455.1 Pseudomonadota bacterium | reverse complement strand
GCGCGCGCGACACCGTCGCCTTGTCCTCTTCGCTCAGCTCGTCCATGCCGAGAATCGCGATGATGTCCTTGAGTTCCTTGTAGCGCTGCAACGTCGCCTGCACCTTGCGCGCGGTGTCGTAGTGCTCGTTGCCGATCACATTCGGATCGAGCTGGCGGCTGGTCGAATCCAGCGGATCGACCGCCGGATAAATACCTAGCGAAGCGATATTGCGCGAAAGCACGACGGTCGCGTCCAGATGCGCGAACGTGGTCGCCGGCGACGGATCGGTCAGGTCGTCCGCAGGCACGTAAATCGCCTGGATCGAGGTGATGGATCCTGTTTTAGTGCTCGTAATGCGTTCCTGCAGCACGCCCATTTCCTCGGCCAGCGTGGGCTGGTAGCCCACCGCCGACGGCATGCGGCCGAGCAGCGCGGACACCTCGGTACCGGCCAACGTGTAACGGTAGATGTTGTCGACAAAGAACAACACGTCGCGGCCCTTGCCGGATGCGTCTTTCTCGTCGCGGAAATATTCAGCCATGGTCAGGCCGGTCAGCGCGACGCGCAAGCGGTTGCCCGGCGGCTCGTTCATCTGACCGTAGACCATCGCCACCTTCGACTCGGCGATGTTGTCGAGCTTGATCACGCCCGCTTCGATCATCTCGTGGTAGAAGTCGTTGCCTTCACGCGTGCGCTCGCCGACGCCGGCGAATACCGACAGGCCCGAGTGCTGGGTCGCGATGTTGTTGATCAGCTCAAGCATATTTACGGTCTTGCCAACGCCCGCGCCGCCGAACAGGCCGACCTTGCCGCCCTTGGCGAACGGACACACCAGATCTATGACCTTGATGCCGGTTTCGAGCAATTCGTTGGCCGCGGCCTGCTCGTCGTATTTCGGCGCTGCGCGATGGATGACCCAGTGATCCTTGACCGCAATCGGACCGGCCTCGTCGATCGGCCGGCCGAGCACGTCCATGATGCGGCCGAGCGTACCGGTGCCGACCGGCACCTTGATGCCTTCGCCGGTATTGGTCGCGACGAGATTGCGCTTCAGTCCGTCGGTCGAGCCGAGCGCGATCGTGCGCACGACGCCATCGCCGAGCTGCTGCTGCACTTCGAGCGTGATCTCAGTGCCATCGACTTTCAGCGCGTCGTATACTTTTGGTACCTGATCGCGCGGGAATTCGACGTCGACCACCGCGCCGATGATTTGAACTACTTTGCCCTGATTCATTGGAATAACTCCACAGTATTTGAATTGTTTTGCTGAGAGAGGGGAGAAGAGAGACGGGAGACGTCAAAGCAGCGTTGCTTCAGGTCTCCCGTCTCCCTCTTCCCGTCTCCCAAAATCACACCGCCGCCGCGCCGCCCACGATCTCGCTGATTTCCTGCGTGATCGCGGCCTGACGCGCCTTGTTGTAGATCAGGGTCAACGAATCGATCGCCTTGCTCGCGTTGTCGCTGGCGGATTTCATCGCGACCATGCGCGCGGCGTGTTCGCTCGCCAGGTTTTCCAGGGTCGCCTGATACACCAGCGACTCGATATAGCGCGTGAGCACGTGATCGAGCACCACTTCGGCGCTGGGTTCGTAGATGTAATCCCAGTCGTGCGCGGTGGCAAGCGACTCCGACGGCGGCAGCGGCAACAGCTGATCTAGCGTGGCCTTCTGCGTCATCGTGTTGACGAAATCGTTGTAAGCGAGGAAGAGACGGTCGATGCGGCGCGCGGCGTACGCGTCGAGCATCACCTTGTTCACGCCGATCAGCTGCTCGACGCTCGGCTTTTCGCCGAGGTGCGTGGCGCTGCCGACCAGATTCACTTTCAGACGCTTGAAAAACGCGTTGGCCTTGGCGCCGATCGCGACGATATCCACTTCGACGTTTTTTTCCTGCCAGCTGCGGATCTCGCCGAGCAGGCGCCGGAACAGGTTGGAGTTCAAGCCGCCGCAAAGACCGCGGTCGGTGGAGACCACGATATAACCGACGCGCTTTATCTCTGCGCGCTCGCCGAGAAATGGATGCTTGTACTCGGAATTGGCCTTGGCGATGTGGCCGATCATCTGGCGCATCGCGCGCGCGTACGGGCGCGACGCCTTCATCAGTTCCTGGGCCTTGCGGATTTTCGAGGCCGAAACCATTTCCAGCGCACGCGTAACCTTGCGCGTGTTCTGCACACTCTTGATCTTGGTTTTGATTTCTCTACCGCTGGCCATGCTTTTTCTCGGAAGTGGGGAGTGGAAAGTAGGAAGTGGGAAAGGCGGGAAGGTGGAAGCGCTTCTACTTCCTACTCTCTAGTGCCCACTACCGCTTCACCACGATCCGGTCTTCTTGAATTCCTCGATGCCCTTCTTCAGGGTCGCTTCGATCGCGTCGTTCCAGTCGGCCTTGTCGTTCGCGGCCTTGACCCAGTCGCCGTAGTTGTTGGCGAAGTGCGCATGCAGGCCGTGCTCGAACGACAGGATTTGCGCGATCGGCAGATCGTCCAGATGACCTTTTTCCGCGGCATACAGCGACACTGCGAGTTGGGCGATCGACAGCGGCGCGTATTGCTTCTGCTTCATCAATTCGGTGACGCGCTGACCGCGTTCGAGCTGGGCGCGCGTGGCCGCGTCCAGATCGGAAGCGAACTGCGCAAACGCGGCGAGTTCGCGGTACTGGGCGAGTGCGAGCTTCACGCCGCCGGACAATTTCTTGATGATCTTGGTCTGCGCCGCGCCACCGACGCGCGACACCGAAATGCCCGCGTTCACGGCCGGGCGGATGCCGGCATTGAACAGATCGGTTTCGAGGAAGATCTGGCCGTCGGTGATCGAGATCACGTTGGTCGGCACGAAGGCGGACACGTCGCCCGCCTGGGTTTCGATGATCGGCAGTGCGGTCAGCGAGCCGGTCGTGCCCTTGACCGCACCATTGGTGACTTTCTCGACCCAGGCCTCGCTCACGCGCGAGGCGCGTTCGAGCAGGCGAGAGTGCAGATAGAACACGTCGCCCGGATAGGCTTCGCGGCCCGGCGGGCGGCGCAGCAGCAGCGAAATCTGGCGATACGCCCAAGCCTGCTTGGTCAGATCGTCGTAAATGATCAGCGCGTCTTCGCCGATATCGCGGAAGAACTCGCCCATCGCGCAACCCGAATACGGCGCGATGTACTGCATCGCCGCCGAGTCCGAGGCCGATGCGGCGACGATGATCGTGTGCGCGAGCGCGTCGTTCTCTTCGAGCTTGCGCACCACGTTGGCGATCGAGCTCTGCTTCTGGCCGATGGCGACGTACACGCATTTGATGCCGCTGCCGCGCTGATTGATGATCGCGTCGATCGCCAGTGCGGTCTTGCCGGTCTGGCGGTCGCCGATGATCAGCTCGCGCTGGCCGCGGCCGATCGGAATCATCGCGTCGACCGATTTGTAGCCGGTCTGCACGGGCTGCGACACCGACTTGCGCCAGATCACGCCCGGCGCGACTTTTTCGATCGGCGAGGTCTGCGTGGTTTTCAGCGCACCCTTGCCGTCGATCGGATTGCCCAGCGCATCGACGACGCGGCCGAGCATTTCGCGACCGACCGGCACTTCGAGAATGCGCCCGGTGGTCTTGACTGTGTCGCCCTCGCGCAAATGCTGATACTCGCCGAGTACCACCGCGCCGACCGAGTCGCGCTCCAGGTTCAGCGCGAGCGCCACGGCGTTGCCCGGCAGCTCGATCATTTCGCCCGACATCGCGTCGGCGAGGCCGTGAATGCGCACGATGCCGTCGGATACCGAAACGATCGTGCCCTCGTTGCGCGCTTCCGCCGCGAGTTTGACCTTTTCGATGCGGTTCTTGATCAGCTCGCTGATTTCAGAAGGGTTGAGTGTGGTTGCCATTTTTTTCTTCCTGGTTCGCGCAGCGTTTTGCGATGCGCGGGGTTCAATCAAAACCTGTTAGTTGGAAATCGACCGCTCGCTGCGCGAGCTCAGTCGAAAGTTGGAAAAGCAAGATAGGTTGCGTTTTTCCGTCTCGTCTTTCGTATTCCGTATTTCATTGCGTCAACGCCGTCTCCAGCCGCGCCAGACGTCCGCGTATCGAGCCGTCGATCACGACATCTCCAGCATCGATCACCGCGCCGCCGATCACCGACGGATCGATGCGCTGTTCCAGTTCGATGTCGCGGCCGAAACGTTTCTTCAGCGCGACCTTGATTGCGTCGGTCTGCGCTGCCGGCACTTCGACCGCCGAGCGCACGGTCACCTTGAGCACGTGCTCGGCCTCGCGCTTGAGTTCCTCGAACAGTGCGGCGACATCCGGCAGCAGGGCGATGCGGCGATTCTCGACCAGCAGATTGAGGAAACCGGCGAACGCCGAATCCGCGCCGTCGTCCGGCGGCAGCAGCAGGCCAGCCAATTCGGCATTGCCCAGACGCGGATCGCCGATCAATGCGCGCACGCGTGCGTCGCTGACGGCCTGCGCGGCAAAGCTCAGCTTCTGCGACCACGCGTCCAAGCTCATGGACGGCGCTCCGCCGTCGGCACTGCCGGCGCGCGCCGACTCGAACGCGGCGCGGGCATATGGACGAGCCAGGGTCAGGGTTTCGCTCATCGCCTAGATCTCGGTTACCAGCTGGTCGAGCAGGGCCTTGTGCGTATCTGGATTGATCTCGCGCTGGATGATCTTCTGCGCGCCTTGCACCGCGAGCGCGGCGACCTGGCCACGCAGCGATTCGCGTGCCTTGCCGACGATGCCGTCGATCTCGGTCTGCGCGACCGCCTTCTGCCGCGAAGCCTCGCCGAGTGCGTCGGTCTTGGCCTTGTCCAGAATCTGGTTGGCCTGTTGCTGCGCCTTGTCGATGATTTCGCTGGCCTGCACGCGGGCCTTCTTGATCTCGTCGGCCACGCGCGCGTCGGCATCCTTCAACTCGGCCTTGGCGCGATCGGCGGCGCTCAAGCCTTCGGCGATGCGTTGCGCACGGTCATCCATCGCCTTCATCAGCGGCGGCCAGATGAACTTCATCGTGACCCAGATGAGGATCAAGAAGACGATCATCTGGGCGAACAGGGTTGCGTTGATACTCACGGGCTAGACCCTCACAGCGGCGCTGGAACGATTCAATGAGCAACGCCGGCGGCGGCCGCAGCCACCTTGGCCGCGAACGGATCGACGAAGGTCAGGTACATGGCGATACCCACGCCAATGATCGGAATCGCGTCGATCAGACCGACCAGCAGGAACATCTTGCCCTGCAGCATCGGCACGAGTTCGGGCTGGCGCGAGGCGCCTTCGAGGAACTTGCCGCCCATGAGTCCCATGCCGATCGCGGCGCCGATACCGCCGAGGCCGAGCATGAGCGCTGCCGCCACGGCGGTCAGGCCTTCAACATTTGCCAGTGCACTGATATCCATCGTTGTCTCCGTAGAACTTTTGGTGAGTGAAAAACGGGTGAGTCGCGTCAGTGATGATCGGCCGCCATTGCCATGTAGACGACCGTCAGCGTCATGAAGATGTACGCCTGCAGCGAGATGATCAAAATATGGAACAGGGTCCACGCCGTCGACAGGGCTATCTGCGAATAGCCGCTGGACAATGCTGCCGGCAACCAACCGAGCAAGCCGACCAGCGGAATGCCGAGCAGCAGAACAAGTGCGAACAACGGCTTGCGGCGGGCGAAAAGAAAGACGGTCAGCACCATCAGCGCCGCGGAAGCGAGCAGGCCTCCCCAGTTGCCGGCGGTCGCGGCTGCGGGCGCGCCCAGGCTGAGGGTGAAGCTGGCGAGCAGGATGAAGATCATCTCGCCCGCGTACATGTTGCCGAACAGTCGCAGACCCAGACTGATCGGCTTGGCCAGTTCTTCCACGCACTTGAGCAGGAAGTTGACCGGCAGCATCCATTTGCCGAACGGATGGAACAGGAATTCAGCGCCGACGCCCTTGACGCCCTTGGCGACGAAGCTGTAGCCGAACGCGATCAGGAATACGGTCAGCGACATGCCGATGGCGACATTGGGATCGGTCGACGGCACGGTGCGCAGATGCTCGACACCGATGCCGCTGGCGATCGCCGGCAGCAGGTCCACGGGGAGCATGTCCATGAAGTTCATGGCGAACACCCAAAAACCCACGAGCAGCGCCATCGGCGCGACGAAGCGCGCGCCGTGGTGGTAGGCATCCTTGACCTGGCTGTCGACGAACTCGACGCACATCTCGATGAAGTTCTGCCAGCGGCCCGGATTGCCGCTGGTGGCCTTGCGCGCGGCCAGGCGGAACATCAACAGGAAAACGGCCGCGAGCAGGACGGAGAACACCATCGAATCCAGATGCAGCACCCAGAATCCGGTCGCTTCCGGATCGATGCGCATGGTGTGCAGATCCAGCTTGAGGTTGGTCAAGTGGTGCAGGATGTAGCTGCTGGTGTCGTGACCGCCTTCGGACGCCATAGTGCGAATAACCCGATCGTTCAAACGTCTAGTCGATTTTCGCCACCGCCAGCAGCAACCAGTTCACGGCCAGACAGGCCGTGCAGGTGAGCATCAGCGGTGCGAAATGCTTGCCGAACAACTGCGCTCCGACAAAAAACAAAAGCGCCGTCAATAACAGTTTTCCCAACTCTGCCCGGTAAAACGTGCCGAGTATTTCCTGCGCCTGCGATCCACCGCGGCGCAGATATATCTTTGCCGCGAAGTACGCCGCCGGCAGAATCACGACCATTCCCCCGAACAGCGCCGCGAGCGATGCCGCCTTGTCCGCCACGACCCAGGCGACCACAGCCGCCAGTGCCGTCGTTATTGCCTGGCCGGCGCACAGGGCCCATGCCAGTGATGCATCGTTTGCCTGCACCCGAATCATGTTTCACCAAGCTTGCCCGGCCGGGCCGAAACGACAACGACGCGAACGCAGAAGCCGCTGGCAGCCAACGACCACAGATAACGTTCGGGAAACCACTCCGGAATCGGCTTTGGGACGGTGACGCAATCCAGCATTGGCCGGTCAGCAAAGCGCGAGGAGTATAGCAATCGGCTGTTTGCGCCCGCAAGACAAACCACCCGCCTGGACGGCTGTACCGGGGTGGGCATTGTGTCGCAGGCAGTGCTGCGAGATGGCCGCGAGGTCCGCATTTCCGCCGCCCGAAGGTTCAGCCCTCGGCGTCGCAAAACAGGCTCGCCGGAAAGTCGCCCGGAGCGTTTCGATTTCGCCGCCGGCACCCGCCTTCTCAAGACTGTTGCCTGTCGCCTCAGCGCGTGAGCATAATCGCGCGATTGCGGCAGCGTCACGTTGCCCGGGGGGTGGTCGCTCAATGAGCAACATCAAGGACCCATTCGTCGAGATCGGCGCGGGCAAGACCGTGTTTCGTGAAGGCGAGGCCGGCGCGGAGATGTACATCATCGAATCCGGCCAGGTCGAACTGCACAGCAAGGCGCGTGCCGGCAGGCCATCCGTCGTATTCGGTCCCGGCGATTTTTTCGGCGCCGATTTCCTGCTCGACGGCAAGACGCGTTCGGGCACCGCAACCGTCAGGGAAAACGCACGTCTGTTGCGCCTGACGCGCAGCGCCCTTGCCGAGGTGATTGCGCAGAATCCCGAGATCGCGCTCGGCCTGCTGCGCCGCCAGATCGAATTGCAGGTCGACAACGAGCGCCACGAACAGGCGCGGCTCGCTGATTTGGCGAGCACGGCGCCGGAACGAAACGCGGCCGCGGCGCCGCCGGCCGAGCCCGTCCGCAGCGCGCCGCCTGCGCCACCGGCGGCAGCGCCCGTTGCACCACCGGCACCGCCTGAGCCGGCACCCGCACCGGCACAGCCCCCTGCCGCCGCTGCACCGGCATCCGGTTACGTGCTGCGCCACATCGCTAGCGGGGAAGCAATACCGCTGGATCCGGCGCGCAGCGAATTTCTCGTCGGCCGCCCCGATCCGGCAACTGGTTCACAGCCGGAGATCGATCTGGGCCCGTATGATCAGAATCGCAACCTGAGTCGACGCCACGCCAGAATCCTGTATCGCGACGGCGTATATTGCGTGCGCGAAGACAGTGGCACGACCAACGGCACCTATGTCAATGGCGAACGCCTGCAGACCGGCGTCGAGGTCGCGCTCAAGCCGGGCGACAAGCTGCGCTTCGGTAGCATCGAGGTCGAATTCGTTTCTCTTTAATCGCAGGGGATCGTTATGGCAGAGCAGGAAAACCCGTGGCAGCAGGCGCTGGCCGCGATCGATCTCACATCAATCGATGCGCTGAAGACGCTCAAGCGCGACCAGGACGTGCTCGAGCAGCGTCTGGCCGCGATGGACCAATTGAAAAAAGACGTCGCCGATGCGGTGTATCAACGCGTGCGCAGCGACTACGAGAAACGCGAGCGTGCACTAGAGGAGCAATCCACGCCGCTCAAGCAGGCAGCGCGCGCGCAGTACGCGAAATTGCGCGGGCTGTCCGAACGCTTCGAGGCCGATCACGAAGCGATCCGTCTGGATCAGCAGGAGCTCGAACTGCGTCACAAGCTCGGCGAGTTCGACGATGCCGAGTTCGGCCGCCGGCTTGCGTCGATCGAGGGCGCGGTCAAAGACAAGGCCGAGGCGCGCGAACAGGCGCTGGGATTGAAGGCGCGTTTTCTCGAAGCGTTCCACAGCGAAGCCGAACTCACCCAGGATGCGCCTGCCGCGAGCGCTGCAGCCCCGGCGCGTGCTGCGGCCGCCGAGTCCACCGATCGGTTTGCAACGCAGACCGGCGTCGATCTGGCCGAGATGAAAACCAATGAAGTCAAAGCCATACAGAGCGGGCCACCGAACAAGACCCAGGTCATGACGGCGATCCCGGACTCCGTGGTAGGTCCTGCCGGCGGCTCCACCCAGGTATTTCGCGCGGCGCGGCTGGTGCCGCAGAATCCCGAGGCCGGCAAGCAGAGTTTCGCGCTCGCGCTCAAGCCCACCAGCATCGGCGCGGATGCGGCCAACGATATCCGCGTCGGCGGGCCGGGCGTCGACCCCAAGCACGCGCAGATTGCCGTGAACATGGGCGGCTTCACCATTGTCGATCTCAGCAGCAAGCACGGCACGCGCGTGAACGGCGAGAAAGTGCGCGAGCGCCAGTTGCGCCATGAGGATGTGATCCAGGTCGGCGCGGCGCGTTTCGTGTTCCGCGAAGGCTGAAGCATGGCGCTCGATATCGCGCAGGAACAGCAGGGCGCGGCACGCGTACTCGCGCTTCGCGGGCGCTTGGATACCGACACTGCGGCGGACATGGAATTGGCCTTGCAGGATCTGCTTGCTGCGGGCGAGCACGATTTTCTGGTCGATCTCAGTGGCGTCATCTACGTGAGCAGTGCCGGCTTGCGCGTGCTGCTCGCCTTGGCCAAGCGGCTCGATGGCGGCAAGGGCAGCCTGCGTCTGTGCGGACTGAACGCAACGGTGACGCAAGTGTTCGAGGTCGCCGGCTTCAGCAAGCTGTTTGTAATTTTCAAGGATCGCGCGACAGCCCTGGCCGGTATGGCAAAGGCCGCGCCCGCAGCCCCGCCAAGCCTGGCGCAACAGGTCGCGCGCTTATTGCACGTCGGCGATTACACGTCGCCGGCATCGCCCCAAGTGCTTGAACTGGCGCGCGCAGCAGCGCAATTGCTCGGCGTGAAACCAATGCCAATGCCGGTGCCTGCCACGGCGCCGCATTCGGCCTTGCCTGCCTTTGCTGCAGATATCAGGCCGCCGCGGCCGCAGGCACAGGGTCTGTTCGCCAGATTGCGCGGCCTGTTCGGAAGAAATTGAAAAGTGCGAACCCTTGCCGTCGCTTCCCTGCGTAGCGGGGGAAGCTGCCCGTAGGGCTGACGCCCCAAAGGAAGTCCCCCTGGGGGATGGGGGCGCTTTTGCCATGCCCGATCAAGAACAAGAGCGCCCCCTTCCGCGTTACGTGCCGCTCCTTCGGCACGCCCTTCGGGCCGGCTTCGCCGTTCGCTTCGGCATCCTGCCTTCGCAGTCGGCACCTTGTACTCGCCACATCCATGTGGCTGCCCCTGCGGGCAGCCTTCGCTGCAAACACCGGCAATCCTGCCGGTGTTTCCCCGCTGCGCAGGGGAAGGAAAAGCGATCTCCGCGCCAGCCAAAGTGTAGGGGTATTCCAAACTTCAGCTGGCCGCATCAATAGGCATGGCTGCTTCGTGATCCGTGCGATCACGCTGGGCGCAAGAGTTACTTGTCGCGACTCAAGGTAATCAGGGTGAGGTCGTCGCTCTGCGGTTCGCCCACGGCGAAGCGCGCGACTTCGGCCAGCAGCGAGTCGAGCGCATCTTGCGCATCGCGGCATTTCTTCAAGGTTTCCACAATGCGCTCTTTTCCAAAAAGCTCATTTTTATCATTGTGCGCTTCGTCGAGGCCGTCGGTGTAGAACAACACGCACGCGCCCGCGGTCATGATCACGCGATGCGCGCGGAATTCGCTGTCCGGCATCGCGCCGAGCGGCAGCGCGCCGGGCGCGGCCAGTTCGCTTACCGTACCGTCCGCCGCGCGCAGCAGCGGCGACGGATGGCCGGCGCTGGCGAACTCCAGTGTGCCGGGCTCCGGTTCGAGCGCCGCCGCGAGCATGGTCACGAACATGCCCGGCTCGAGTTCCTGGTAGAGCCTTTTGTTCAATCCCGACAGCAGTTCCGAAGGTCCGGCCATGTGCCGGGCGAGCGCGCGCACCTGCACGCTGAGCCGCGCCATGTACAGCGCGCCGGAGACCGACTTGCCCGACACGTCGGCGATCACCCAGCCCTGGCGGCCGTCGCGATACTGGAAAAAATCAAAATAGTCGCCGCCGATCACACGCGCCGCGGCGTAGCTCTCGGCAATGCGGTAGCCGTTGATCGGTGGTGTGGATTGCGGCAGGAAGCGCTGCTGGATGCGGCGCGCAAGCGCCAGGTCGTGGGCTTCGATCGCGCGCTCCGGCGAGCGCCCGCGCTGCGCGGCGATCAGCCACGCGAGCTGGCCGGCAACGCCGGCGAACAGTTCCTGGTCGGCATTGCGCCAGGCATTGGCGGACTCGCTGTCCAGATACAGACCGCCGAGCAGGTCGCTGCCCAGGTACAGCGGCAGGCCGAGCAGCGCGGCCGGCAGGTTTTCCACGCACAAACGCGACGCCAGCGCGTCGCGCGCCGTGTCGTCGACGATATAGATGCCGTCTTCCTGACGCATCGCCTCGCGCATGAAGGCTTCGGCGTGGGTGAGGTCCGGCGCGCTCTTGCCGGAGCTGTGCTGGACGATGGCGGCAAGGTGATCGGTTGCCGTCGCACTGGTATAGATGGCTGCGTGGCGCGCCAGCGGAAATGCCGCGAGCACGGCCTCCAGCGCATGGCCGAGTTGTTCGCGCAGTGATTCGTTGCGCCGTGCAAGGGCGCCCAGATCGCACAATAATCTCAGCCGCCCGAGCAAATCACGCAGGCCGCCCGCGGCAGTCGCGGCCGCAGCGCCGGCAGCAGGTGCCGCTGCGCGCGGCGGTTCGACGATGCGGCGCATGGAGCGCAGCGACGGATGTTCGCTGCGCGCGCTGCGGAACACCGCTTTTATCTCGCCGAACTCGATTTCGTCGCCGTCCTTGATCTGCACCGGATCGGTGATGCGTTCGCCACGGTAGCTCGTGCCGTTGGCGCTGCCCTGGTCGCTGAGCTCGAAGCCGGTGCCGACGGGGCGGATCTGCGCGTGGCGGCGCGACACGGTCGCATCATTCAGGCGCACATCGGAAAACTGGCCGCGACCGATGACCGCGTTGGCGGAAAAGCTGAACACCTGGCCGGCAAGTGCGCCGGATGTGACGATCAGACTGGGCATCGCGCAAACATACACTGTGCCGCGATTGCGCGCGACCAAAAACAAAAAGGCCGGATGGAAAACCATCCGGCCAAACAGACGCTGCGGAATACAAAGGGGAGGGAGGATTGCCGCAGCGCGATTCCGCTAGGGAATTTATGAGAACAGGGTAATTACTTCGCGGTCTTCTTCGCGGCCGCATTCACCTGCTTGGTGAAATCGGTGGTCGCGGCGCTGACCTGCTTCTTGAAGCTGTCGTTGGCGACTTCGAAGCTGCCCTTGGCAACCTGGCTCAGCGCTTCGCTGGTCTTGACGGTGACGCCAAACACTTCCTGATTGTTGGCATACAGCTTCTCGGCGCTTTCCTTGACCAGGTTGACGCCCTTCGGCCAGATCGCCTTCAGACCGTCGAAATCGCGGATTTCAGCGGCTTCGGAGAAGAAGTCGACCGTCGCGGCAACGCGGTTCTCCACAGCCTTGAGCTGCAGATTGGTAACGCGCTCCAGACCTTCGATGGCGAGGGTGTGGGCTTTGAACGCGGCGTCGGTGAAGCTCTTGGAAAGAGCAATGGCTTGGGTATTGAAATATTCGGACATGGTGGCTGCCTCATTAAAGGTGGGTTGGTTAGTGACAGCCATCCTAGCGCAATATATGTTGCATTGCAACATAAATATTTTGGGGCAGGATGTACCCCCTGAATCTGCCTGCCAAGGGCCACGATTCGCACCGTTTTATGCGCAGCGCAAGCGTTGCAAACCGGGTTCAGCTACCTGTGTAGACGCAGCCGGCAGTGCAGGTTTCGTGCACGACGATGCGGCTCAACAAAGGCAGCCGCGGCTTCAGCGCAGCCCATATCCATTGGGCCAGGCGTTCGCTGGTTGGATTTTCGAGTCCCGCGATATCGTTCAAGTAGCGGTGGTCGAGTTGATCGAAGATCAGCGCGAACGCGCTCTTGACGTCGGCGAAATCCATCACCCAGCCACTGACCGGATCGAGCTCGCCCGACAGGTGCACCTCGATGCG
>JAYTQX010000080.1:0-4560 GCA_043746455.1 Pseudomonadota bacterium | reverse complement strand
TGGACAGCCGTGGGGAGCCGCAGAAGTCGCCGCGTGGCTGTCGCGCCAAACGCGCAAGCGCAGCTACGCCACTGATGTGTTGACTGTGATCGAGCGCCTGCGCGCGCGCTTCGATGTCGTCGAGTACGGCCACTTCGACTACGCGCCAGATACCTATCCGCTATTGTCGATTCGAAATCGTGGCTGGCGCGACGAGCTTCCGTGTGCGCTGATCACGGGTGGGGTGCATGGCTACGAAACGAGCGGCGTGCACGGTGCCTTGCAGTTCGTGGATTTGTTCGCGGCTAGCTACGCGGGCCGCGTCAATCTGCTCGTCGCCCCGTGCATCAGCCCCTGGGCCTATGAGCGGATTCACCGCTGGAATCCGCAAGCTATCGATCCAAACCGTTCGTTCCGCGACGACAGCCCGGCGCCGGAATCGGCGGCGCTCATGCGTTTCGTTGCGCCGCTGCGCGGCCGCTTCATGGTGCATGTCGATCTGCACGAGACCACCGACAGCGATGAGTCCGAATTCCGCCCGGCGCTGGCGGCGCGCGATGGCGAACCGTTCGAGCCCGGCGAGATACCCGACGGCTTCTATCTGGTCGACGACAGCGAGAATCCACAACCCGAGTTCCAGCAGGCGGTGATCGCGGCGGTGGCGAACGTCACCCACATCGCCCCGGCGGATTCGCGTGGGGAGATCATCGGTTCGACCGTCGTCTCGCCGGGAGTGATCCGTTACGCGTTCAAGCGGCTCGGGCTGTGTGCGAGCATCAGCGGCGCGCCGTACACGACCACCACCGAGGTGTATCCCGACAGTCCGCGCGCCACCGCCGAACAATGCAAGGCCGCGCAAGCGACGGCGGTATGCGCCGCCATCGACTACGCGTTGGCGCATCGCAGGCAATAGCATCGATACGCCATGAGGTTAGATCGCAATACTGTTTCTACTTCTTCAGCGCCTTCACCGCGCTCAGCATCTCTTTGACGTGACCGTCGGGACTGAGCGACGAATACGCGTAGGCAATCGAACCCGATGGCGCGATCACATAGGACGTGCGGTTGGACCAGCCGGGTTTCATGGTCAGCAGGGAGTCGTACTCCTTGGCGACTTTTGCACCCGTGTCGGCAGCAACCGGGAACTTGCCGCTGCAGTGTTCGGTTTCCTTGGAAAAATCGGCCAGCTGGTCGACATTGCCCGCGGTGACGCCGATGACCGTGGCGTTTTCCGCCTTGAACTGGTCGATGGCCTCGGAGAAATTGTGGGCTTCGATGTTGCAGCCCGACGTATGCGCGGCTGGGAAGAAGTAGACCACGACCGGGCCCTTCTTCAACGCGTCGGCCAGATTGAAGGTGAAGGGCTGGCCAGCGAGATAGGCCGGCAACACGAAATCGGGCGCGTGCGCGCCGACTTTCAACTCGGCGCTCGCGGGCATCGAGAACGTCGCGATGCCGACGGTGGCTATGGCGGCGAGCTTGGCGAGGTACTTCATATCGGTGACTCCCAAAGGGTGGATGGATTGAACACGCCCGCTCTGCGACAGGCCCGGAGCCGGCTGGTCATCTACTTACTACGTTGCGTTTCATCGAATAGATGCAAGGGGGTGGAAGGACAGGCCTTCTTTCCCGGTCGGTGGATGGTACGCCGGAACGGTGGCGAGACGAAGTCCACCAACAATCTTGTATTCTGATTCGGATCGTCGCTTTCCGACAGCCCGCCATGACCGCGCCTAACCACATTGTGTTGCCCTCGCTGCCGGACTTCACGGACGATCAGCGTATCGCGCGTGCAAAAGCTTACGCCGACTCATTGGCCCAACGTCGTACGGTTCGCGATTATGCGGCCACGCCAGTGCCGCGTGAGCTGATCGAACATTGCCTGCGCGCGGCGGGTAGCGCGCCGAGCGGCGCGAACCAGCAGCCGTGGCGCTTCGTGGCGGTCGGCGACGCCGATCTCAGGCATCGCATCCGTGTGGCAGCCGAGGCCGAGGAGCGCGTGTTTTATGCGCATCGTGCGCCGCAGGAATGGTTGCAGGCATTGGCGCAGCTCGGCACCGATGCGGACAAGCCATTCCTGGAAACGGCGCCGTGGCTGATCGCGGTGTTCTATGAGCGTTTCACGCTGGACGCACAGGGCCAGAAGCACAAGCGCTATTACCCGCACGAGTCGGTCGGTATCGCCACCGGCATGTTGATCGCCGCCTTGCACCACGCAGGCCTTGCGACGCTGACGCACACGCCCAGCCCGATGGCCTTTCTCAACCAGATCCTCGGGCGCCCCAAGAACGAGATGCCCTATCTGTTGCTCGTCGTAGGCCACCCGGCGCAGGGCTGCCGCGTGCCGGATATTCGACGCCTGCCGTTGGATGAGATCGCCAAATTTCTTTAGAGGCGCTGGCGTCACCCCATGCGCAGTATTTGCGCGGTGTAATCATTTGAACCAGACCCCATATCAGAGTGAGGAAAAAAAGGAGACGGTCATGACTCAGTATAGAAAAACCGCAGAGGCGGTCGCGGCGCTGACGCCGGAGCAGTATCGCGTGACGCAGCAGAGCGCCACCGAGCGGCCTGGCACCGGCGCTCTGCTGGAAAACAAGCAGCCCGGCATCTACGTCGATATCGTTTCAGGCGAGCCGCTGTTTGCGTCCTCCGACAAGTTCGAATCCGGCTGTGGATGGCCGAGCTTCACCAAGCCGATCGATCATACGAACGTCAAGGAATTGAAGGACGCGGCCTATGGCATGATTCGCACGGAAGTACGCTCGGCCAACGGCGACAGCCACCTCGGCCACGTGTTCGACGATGGCCCGCGCGATCGCGGCGGTCTGCGCTATTGCATCAACTCAGCGTCGTTGCGCTTCGTACCTCGCGCGGAAATGGAGGCGCAAGGCTACGGCGCGTATCTGGATCAAGTGGAGGACATCGCATGACTAGCGAACGGGCAATTCTCGCGGGCGGCTGCTTCTGGGGCGTGCAGGATCTAATCCGCAACATGAAGGGCGTGATTTCGACGCGCGTCGGCTATTCCGGCGGCGACGTCAAGAACGCCACGTACCGCAATCACGGCACGCACGCCGAGGCGATCGAAGTAGTCTTCGATCCGGCGCAGATGAGCTACCGCCAGTTGCTGGAGTTCTTTTTCCAGATCCACGATCCGTCGACGAAAAACCGGCAGGGCAACGATCTGGGCATGAGCTACCGCTCGGCGATCTACTACACCTCGCCCGAACAGGAACGCATCGCCGAAGACGCCATCGCCGATGTCGACGCGACTGGACTATGGCCCGGCAAGGTCGTCACCGAAGTCGAGCCGGCATGCGATTTCTGGGAAGCCGAACCCGAGCACCAGGATTACCTGCAGCACTATCCGACCGGGTATACCTGCCACTTCGCGCGGCCCGGCTGGCGACTGCCGGTGCGCGCCAAGGCGGCTGCGGCGGGTTAGTAACTGTCACTGACATGAAAACACTGCCCAACATCCATCCCGGCGAGATTCTGCTCGAAGAGTTTCTGACTCCGATGGGCATCAGCCAGAATGCGCTTGCGCGTGCGGCGGACGTGCCGCCACGCCGGATCAACGAGATTGTGCTAGGCAAGCGCGGGATCAGCGCAGACACGCCCGTCCGGCTTTCGGGAGTGCTCGGTACCAGGGAGCGGTTTTGGCTTCGGCTGCGACTGACTACGATCTGGAAGAAGCACGCCACGCGATCGGCCGCGGTATCGAGCATATCGAACGTATCGCGGCTTAGGGTCGGACCGGGTCGGTGCTTTTTGGCCTCGTGGCCGATGAGCGCCGCACGGCTGCGCGGCGCCCAGGAAAAGTTCTGAACAGCTGCGCCTAATGTCCCGGCGCGCGATATTTGGGTGACTTCTTCGCGGCAGCGTCGACTTCTTCCGGGGTCAGCAACGCCGTTGTTTTCGTCCGCACCGTTCCGCTCGCGCCGACCGTCAAGGCGAGCGCGGCCATGCTCACGTTGTCGGGCAGGTCGGCAATGACATAGACGTCGGTTTCGCCGAAGCCGAAGTAAAAACTCTCGATCGTTCCGCCGACCGATTTGAACGCCTTCTTGACCGCCGTAAGCCGGCTCGTGCCACCTTCCTTGAGCAGCCCTTTTACACCTTCGACCGTGTAACTTGCTTGAAGCAGATACTTTGGCATTGGAGTCTCCTGATGGGTGCACCGGATGCAGTCAACCTTTGTGGGCGCTTCGATGGATGTGCAGCATATCCACGTGTGACTGCTTCGAGTCTTGGCCAAGACCTGCGAGGTCGCGGGAAGACGCGGTCATTCTCCCAGAGTGTCTACTGAAACCCAAGCGCCAGCGCTTGTGCGCCCGCAGTGTCGCGGTTTTGGCTATCCGTTCGATCGGTTTCATTTCCCTCACGGTGCTTTTCTTCGTACCCTCAATGGGTATCCGACTTATGGATCCTCTACCGATGGCGACCCGATCCGACGTGCGCAAGATTGCTCTTTCTTTTCCCGAAGCAGGCGAGGAGGAGGGTCACTTTGCGTTCTGCGTTCCGAACGGGAAAAAGCGCAAGGGCTTCGCCTGGGTGTGGATGGAACGCATCCATCCG
>JAYTQX010000079.1:0-2022 GCA_043746455.1 Pseudomonadota bacterium | reverse complement strand
GGCGCAGCGCCGAAGCGGAGGTCACGATGAATTTTTTCGATGGCTTGTATGGCTATGAAGTAATCATGCTCGGCATGGGCGTGATCCTGTTCATCGTCGCCGTTTGGCTATTGATTCGCACGGCCTTGAAAGGCGGATCGATCGTGGGGCCTTTGGCGATCCTTCCTTTCGTTGTCATATTTGCCGGCTATCCGAGCATCCAGTCGATCAAATTCGGCGATGGCGTCACCGAAGTGCAAAAGATCAGCCGCGTCGGCCTTGCCGCCGACGCGACGGCGGAACAGAAAGCAGCTGCTGAAAAGCAAATTGCCGATGTCGAACAGCGCGCGACGACACCGCAGCTGCAGGTTGCAGTAGCCAATGCATGGCGCCGGCTCGGCAACCTCGACAAGGCATATCAGGTAGCGCAGAAGGTCAACGCAGAGAAGCCATCCGAGCAAATTACCAAGGCGCTGGTACCAATCTATACGGAGAAGTTGGATCAAACCGTTGCCGCCGCACCCACAAGCCAATCCGTCGATCAAAACAAGCGCGAGGAAATCTCCAGGGTCTCCGCCGAACTGCAAGCGCAGACCAAGGCGCTGCCTGCCGAAGCGCATATCTCGCTTGCCCAAGCGCAGGCCGCGCTGGGTCAAAGCGATAAAGCCGCGGCCAGCGTCGAGACCGCGAAGCGCGTTGACCCCAATGTACGCATAGATCCGACCTTGATCGAAAAGATTCAGTCCGCTCAACGGTTGTCGCATTGAGGTTTACAACATGTCTTGCGTGATCACCATGTCATTCACCGCGGAACGCAACGAATATGTCTGAGCGAGCGGCCAGCAATGCGCTTGCCATCAAGTCCGCGGTGACGCCTGCGCCGCGCGCGGGGTTGCTACAGCGCAAGTGCGCGTGCGGTGCGCAGAGTCACGGTAACTCGGAGTGTTCAGATTGTGCGAAGAAGCGCAACACTCTGCAGCGCAAACTGAGCATCGGCGCGAGCAACGATCCGCTGGAACACGAAGCGGATCGAGTCGCGGACCAAGTGATGGCGGCGCCCACGCATGCCAATGCGAGCCGGGCGCCGCTGCGCATCCAGCGCCATGTCGCACATGCGGGTGGAGTTTCGGATTCGGAGAGCGTGCCCGCCAGTGTCGATCGCGTTCTGGCGAGCTCTGGAAGGCCGCTGGATTGGACGCTTCGGCAGGATATGGAGCAGCGTTTCGGTCAGGACTTCAGCCGCGTGCGTGTGCATACCGATGGCGCGGCGCACGAGTCCGCGCATGCGGTCGGGGCATTGGCCTACACGGTCGGCGATCGCATGGTGTTCGCCAATGGCCAATACCAGCCGCAGGCGGCCAGCGGCCGCCGTCTGCTCGCGCATGAACTGACACACGTGGTGCAGCAGGGCGCCGGCGTGCTGCGCCGTACACCCGATCCGGCGACCTTGAAAGACTTCGACGACCGCGCCGCGAAGATCAAGAAAGACAAGGTTCTGATCAAGCAAGGTTTCCAGGCGCGCAAGCAAGTGAACGAGATTCTCACCATCACGCGCACGCGCGACAACGCGCTGTACTACATCGACAAGCTGGAAAAGCTGCTGAGTACGCCGGTGACACCGCCAGCTGCCCAGGCCGCAGCGACATCGGCCGACACCAAGGCGGCTGCCGACAGCGAGGCCACGCGTCTGGCAGATCCGGACCAGGCCAAGCATACCGGCGACGAGGAGGCGGTCAGCGACAAGCACAAGGGCAAGTTCAAGAAGGTCAATGGACTCTACGGCGACACATTCGAGATCGACGCGAGCGATGTGACCGACATCGCCGTGCGCGTCAAGGTGCATCTCATCCGCACGGGCAAGGGCACTGCCGACGACGTGAAGCGCATCAAGTCGATGGAGGACGCGATCGAAAAGCGCGCATCGACGCTTGGCTACAACGTGGACGTGGATTTTGTGAACAGAAGCGGACCGGATGTGTTCGATGTGCACGTCGACACCAGCCAGTGGACCAATGCCGACAACTGGGCAAACGACGATGCCGC
>JAYTQX010000078.1:0-7891 GCA_043746455.1 Pseudomonadota bacterium | reverse complement strand
GCCGGCGAGATCTTGCGGCGCGAGCGCGCGGCCCAAGCGCCGCCCGTGCCGTCCATCGCATCGCTGCTGGTAAGTTAGACTACGCGGCCTATTCAGGTTTTCGAAAGCGAGATCAAACATGGCAGCGGCAAAACGGCGCGGCCTCGGCTCGCGCGATCTGGACGTTCTGCTCGGCGCGGGCGACACGCCTGACGCAGGCGGCGACGATCTGCGCGCATTGCCGATCGACCGGATTCAATCGGGCAAGTACCAGCCGCGGCAGGTGTTCGACGAGGAGCGGCTGGCCGAACTCGCCGCGTCGATCAAGGCGCAGGGCTTGATCCAGCCGATCGTCGTGCGCACGGTCGGGCCGGCGCGCTACGAAATCATCGCCGGCGAACGTCGCTGGCGTGCGGCGCAGCTCGCCGGCCTGCGCGAGATTCCCGCACTGGTGCGCGAAGTGGCGGATCAAGCCGTCGCCGCGATGACCTTGATCGAAAATATCCAGCGCGAGGAACTGACCGCGCTCGAAGAAGCCCACGCGCTGCAACGCCTGATCGCCGAATTCAAGCACACCCACCAGCAGGTCGCCGATGCGATCGGCCGCTCGCGCGCGTCGGTGTCCAACCTGCTGCGCCTGCTCGAACTGCCCGATGAGATCAAGCGCATGCTCGACGAGCACCAGCTCGAGATGGGCCACGCGCGCGCGCTGGCCGCGCTCGATCCGGCGCTCGCAATCGGGCTTGCGCGGCGCGCCGTGGCGCATGGCTGGTCGGTGCGCGAGCTTGAGGAAGCCGCGCGCAAGGCGCAAACCCTGCCGCAGGGCAAGCCGAAAGCGGCCGCACGCGATCCGGATATCGTCGCGCTGGAACGCGAGCTGGCCGAGAAACTCGCGGCCAGAGTGAGCATCCAGCACGGCAAGGGCGGGCGTGGCAAACTGGTGATTGGCTACCACAGCCTCGACGAGCTGGACGGTATCCTCGAGCGCATCCGCTGAAATTCGATATGAAAGTTTCGTGACGTCAGGCCGGTCATGTCCCCAGTGAGCAGCAAGCAGCGACAGTTCGACGCCCTGGTACGCGGCTACTCGGGCGATCTGTTCCGTTATGCCTACTGGCTGTGCAGCGAGGAAGCGCTGGCGCACGACCTGGTGCAGGAAACCTTTCTGCGCGCCTGGCGTTCGCTGGACAGTTTGCGCGAAACCGGCGCGGCGAAAGCGTGGTTGATCACGATCCTGCGGCGCGAGCATGCGCGCTTGTTCGAGCGCAAGACGCCGCAGCTGGTCGACGTGGACGAAGTCGACGTGGCCGACGAACGCGAGGCGCTGACGCCGGAGGCGGCAGGCGAAGAAGCGTTGATTCGCGCGGCGATGCATCGGCTCGATGCGAAATATCGCGAGCCGTTGTTGATGCAGGTGCTGGGTGGATTTTCCTGTGAAGAGATTGCGCGCGAGTTGAATTTGACCAGTGCGGCGGTGATGACCCAGTTGTTCCGCGCGCGGCAGAAGTTGAAGGCCATGTTGAATGGCGACAAGATCGAGGCTGAAGTATATGAACTGCGTTGAATTCCGGCGCCATCTCGGGGCGGATCCGCAATCCAATGCGGTTGAGTTCGTGCGCCATCGCGCCGAATGTCCGCGTTGCGCGGATGCGGCCGGGCGCGCGGGCGAGTTCGACCGCAGCCTGCTGCGCGCGCTGAACATCGAGGCGCCTGCGCAGCTTGCCGATTCCATCCTGCTCGCTCAGGCCACGGCCGAGCGCCGTCGACGCGCGACCATGCGCCGTGGTGCGATCTTCTTCGCAATCGCCGCCTCGCTGGCGCTTGCAGTCGGCATGGTCGGCATGCGCGTGGAGGCCAAGCCGTTGTCTGCGCAGGCCGTCGAGCATCTGCACGAGGAAGCTAGCAAGTTGGCGCTGACTGCGGATCTACCGCCTGCCGAAATCAGGGATGCTTTCTCCCAGCGCGGCCTGAGCCTGCGCGACGTGCCTGCGGGTATCAGCTTTGTCGGCTGTTGCCCGATGGGCAAGCACCGCACCGTGCACATGGTGATGCCGAACGCTGATGATCCGGTCACGGTGATCTTCGTGGTCGACAAACGCGTTGGTCAGCGCGAGGATTTCCAGCGCGACGGATTGCAGGGCCGCAGCATTCCGCTTGGCGCCGGTACGTTGATTTTGCTGGCGAAGAGCAACAGCACGTTCGACCATGTCGAGGCAGTCTGGAGCGGGGCTCTCGCGGCGGCTCCGGCAAACGGCTGAGGTCGCGTGGAATGGGCGACAAGCTCTAGTCCGACCGGCGATAATTGGGCTTCGTTCGACGCGCCACGTGTTGGTCGCCGCAGAGGTTGACGGCGAGCTGGGGCGTCAACTCAGCTGACCAGGATTGCGTCCAATGCCCGATTTATCCGTCGTCGTGCCGGTACACAACGAGCGCGACAACGTCACGCCCTTGCTGACCGAGATCGCGGCCGCGCTGCGCGGCCGGTGCGATTTCGAGATCGTCTATGTCGACGATCTGAGCCGCGACGACACGCTCGCCGTACTCAGCGCTGCAAAAGCGCAGTTTCCCGAGTTGCGGGTTTTGCGCCACACCACGCAGAGTGGGCAGAGCACCGCCTTGCGCAATGGGATAAAGGCGGCGCGCGGCGCGTGGATCGCAACCCTCGACGGCGATGGCCAGAACGATCCGGCCGATATTCCGAAACTGCTGGCGATGCGCGACGAGTCGCAACACAGCGAATCGGATCGGGCGATCAAGTTGTTCGCCGGCTGGCGCGTGAATCGCAAAGACACGGGCAGCAAGCGCTGGGCATCGAAAGCGGCCAATGCGATCCGCAGCCGCCTGTTGCGCGATGAAACGCCGGACACGGGTTGTGGGATCAAGCTGTTCGAGCGCGCCACATTTCTCGATCTGCCGTACTTCGACCATATGCATCGTTACCTGCCGGCCTTGGTACAACGCGCCGGCTGGCAGGTGCGCAGTGTGCCGGTCAACCACCGCGCGCGCGGTGCGGGTGTGTCCAAGTACAACAATCTCAATCGGGCCCTGGTCGGGATTTCCGATCTGCGCGGCGTGTCCTGGCTGATTCGCCGCTCCAGGCGAACGGAGGTCGAGGAGGTCTGACCCCAGCTGTCCGAGTTGCGGCAAAGGCCTGATTCTGCTCTAATATGCGGCTCGCTGCGTCTCAGCGAGCGAATCCGGCTTCGGCTGGGCCGAATCCGCTCTGGCTAAGAGTGGCGCCAGAAATCAACACGAGGTACGTATGGCCAAGGTCTGCCAAGTAACCGGCAAGCGCGCCCAATCGGGCAACAGCGTTTCGCATGCCAATAACAAAACCCGGCGCCGCTGGCTGCCGAACCTGCACGAGCGCCGCTTCTGGGTGCCGAGCGAGAAGCGCTGGATCAAGCTCAAGGTTTCCACCCATGCCCTGCGTACCATCGACAAGAACGGCATCGAAACCGTTCTGGCCGAACTGCGCGGCCGCGGCGAAAAGGTTTAAGGAGTACTCTCATGGCATCCAAGCGCGATAAAATCCGCCTCGTGTCCTCCGCTGGCACTGGTCATTTCTACACGACCGACAAGAACAAGAAGACCACGCCGGACAAGATGGACATCAAGAAGTACGACCCGGTCGTGCGCAAGCACGTGGCGTACAAGGAAGCGAAGATCAAGTGACGCATTGGCGCGTTCGCGTTTTCCGCGAATGCCTTTGCCAATGCGTCATCCAGGACACCGCGCAGCGGTGATCCGGGATTCAGGCACTTCAAGAAAACCCGCCGCAAAGGCGGGTTTTTTGTTCTTGCTCTGACTTCTCTTGTCGTCCAGAAAAAGCTGGATCCCAGCCTGCGCTGGGATGACAAGCGAGAAGCAATTCAGCGCAACTTCTTCAGCGCCGGCTCCAGCACCACCCACACATTGCCGAGCACCCTCGGTTCGCCCGCAGCCTTCGGGTGCAGGCCATCGTCCTGCATCAGATCCGGATCGAGCGCGACGCCGTCGAGCAGGAACGGCACCAATGGCGCATTGAATTCCTGCGCGAGGCCCCGATACATCTCTCTCAAGCCGTCGCGATACTGAGGCCCGTAGTTGATCGGTAGTTCGATGCCGAGCAAGACGCTGCGTGCGCCGGCGTTATGGATCGCGGTCAGGATGCGCTGCAGATTGCTGCGAATCTCGGCGAGCGGCAGACCGCGCAAGCCATCGTTCGCGCCGAGCTCGACGATGACCAGCGCGGGTTTGGCGTCGGTCAGCAATTTGGGCAGGCGCGCAAGGCCGCCGGCGGTGGTTTCGCCGCTGATGCTCGCGTTGACCACGCTGCGCGGCATCGCGCGCTCTTGCAGGCGCAGTTCGAGCAGGTGCACCCAGCCGGCCTCGGGTGCAATGCGATGTGCTGACGACAGCGAGTCGCCGAGTACGAGAATGGATGCATGTGCGGCGGATAGCTGCGCCGCTGCCGGAGTTGCAGCCGGCAACAAGCTTGTGCTCAAAACCACGAACAGCAGGACAAGGAATTTTTTCAGCATGAGCGAGGATATCGCGATAGATATTGGCAACGAGGCCATCGGTGCCGACAAGGTTAGCAAAACCGTGGATGGGCCGGACGGGCGTCTCACGATTCTGGATGATGTGAGTTTTCGCGTCGCACGTGGCGACAGTCTCGCGATCGTCGGTACTTCGGGTTCGGGCAAGACCACCTTGCTCGGTTTGCTCGCCGGGCTCGACCGACCGAGCGCCGGCTCGATCGTGCTCGCCGGCGAGACGCTCGATACGCTGGATGAGGAAGCGCGTGCGCGCCTGCGCCGACGCCGCGTCGGCTTCGTGTTCCAGAATTTTCACCTGTTGCCGGCGCTCAATGCCGAAGAGAATGTGATGCTGCCGCTCGAACTCGATGGCCGTGCCGATGCGCGAGAGCGCGCGGGCGATGCGCTTGCGCGCGTCGGACTCGATGCGCGCCGGCATCACTATCCGGCGCAGCTTTCCGGTGGCGAGCAGCAGCGCGTCGCACTCGCGCGCGCGTTCGTGCACGCGCCCGAGATATTGTTCGCCGACGAGCCCACCGGCAATCTCGATCAGCGCACCGGTGCCGTCGTCGGCGATCTGCTGTTCGCGCTCAATCGTGAGCACGGCACGACCCTGGTGCTCGTCACCCACGATGTCAATCTTGCTGTGCGCTGCGCGCGTCGGCTCGCCTTGGTCGCGGGCCGTATCGCGGACGCCGCGACTGCATGAAATCCACGACCCCGTGAAACCTCTTGCGTTTGCCGCGCGCAGCCTGCGCCGTGAGTTCCGCCATGCCGAACTCGCGATGTTGGCGGCGGCATTGGTACTCGCCGTGGCCGCGCTTACCGCCGTGGCGACATTGGCGAATCGGGTCGAGCGCGCGATCGTCGCCTCGGCAGCGGAACTGATCGGCGGCGATCTCGGCATCGCAGCCGGCCGCACGCTGCCGCCGGTCTTAACCGATGCCGCGCAACAGCGCGGACTCGCAACCACGCAGGTCGCGGATTTTCCGAGCGTCGTATTCGCCGGCGAAGCGAGTCGCCTTGCCGATATTCGCGCGACCGATGCCGCATTTCCGTTGCGCGGCGTGCTCGCAGTGCGCGACGTGCACGGCGCCGAACAGATCGTGCATGCGCCGCCGCCCGGATCGGTCTACGCCGAACCTGCGGTGCTTGCGGCGCTGGCGATCAAAGTTGGCGACCGTTTGCAGATCGGCGGACGCGATCTGGTCATCGAGGGCGAGATTACGCGCGCGCCGGACAGTGCCAACCTGTTTCGCCTCGCGCCGCGCGTGCTGATGAATCTGGTCGATGCCGAATCGATCGGCCTGCTCGCCGCGGGCAGTCGCGCACGGCATCGCCTGCTGGTCGCCGGCGATGAGCGCGCGGTCGCCGATTTCGCCGCGGCGATCAAGCCGACACTGCCCGCCGGCGCGGAAATCACCACGGTCGAGGATGCGCAGCAGAATCTGCGCGGCGCATTCGAGCGCGGCGGCAGTTTCCTGCGTCTGGCGGCCTTGCTCGCTGCGCTGCTGTCGGGCGTGGCGATTGCATTGGCCGCGCAGCGATTCGCGCGGCGCAAGCGCGAGGAAGTCGCGTTGCTGCGTTGTCTTGGCGCGCGGCGCGGCGAAATTCTGCTTGCGCTATTGCTTGAACTCGGCCTGCTCGCACTGCCGGCCTGCGCACTCGGCGTGCTGGTCGGCTTGGCGCTGCAACAGATCGTGTTCGTGCTGGCTGGCGACCTGTTGCCCGGCGCGACTCCTTCGATTCCGTGGGAGCCTTCCTTCGCCGCATTTGCGGTCGGCGCAGCCGTGCTGTTCGGTTTCGCATTGCCGCCGTTGCTGCGTCTGCGCGATGTCGAACCGCTGCGCGTGTTCCGTCGCGATCCCGATCCGCGCGCCGGCCGCTTCGACGCGTTGTACCTGTTGCCGGTCGCGGTCGCGGCGGCGCTGATTGCGAGCGGCGCGGGCGATGCGCAACTTGCGTTGACGCTCGCGCTCGGCTTCGCCGGCGTTGCCTTGCTGACCTTGGTGCTCGGCCTGATCCTGCTGCGCTTTGTGCGCAGCGCTGGTGCACGGCTGCCCGCAGCGTTGCGCTTCGGGCTTGCCAATCTCGCGCGACGCCGGGCCTTGAGCCTGTTGCAGGCGGGCGCACTTGCGCTGAGTCTCACGGCCTTTGCGGTGCTTGCCGTCATCGGACCTTCGCTGCTCGCGAGCTGGCGCGCGGAATTGCCGGCCGACACGCCGAACTATTTCCTGATCAATCTGCAGACCGAGCAACGCACGGCGATGCAGCAGCGCTTATCCACGCTCGGCGCGCAGAACATCAATGTGCTGCCGCTTGCGGTCGGCAAACTCGTGGCGATCAACGGCAAGACACCGAAGGCCGAAGACTTCGCCGATCGGCGCGCGGCGAACTGGATCAACGGCGAGGTTCGCCTGTCCTGGAGCGCCGACCTGCCGCCGGCGAACCGCCTGCTGCAAGGCCGCTGGTTCGACCCTGCCGCGGCCAAACCGCAGCTGTCGATCGATCAGATGTGGGTCGACATGTTCGGCATGAGGCTGGGCGATACGCTGACCCTGCGCGTCGGCGAACGCGATATCGAAGCGGCGGTGACCAGCATCCGCGGCGTGCGCTGGGATTCGTTCCGCGCGAATTTCTTTCTGATGCTCGATGCGCGCACGGGCGATGCGCTGGCGCACAGTTACATTGCGAGCTTTCATCTGCCGGCGACGACTTCGCTTGCCTCGTTGTCGCGTGATTTTCCGAACGTCTCGCTGATCGATCTCAACCAGATTCTCGACCGCGTGCGCGAGATCGTCGGTCGCGTCAGTCGCGCCGTGGTCTGGGTGCTCGGCTTCAGTCTCGCCGCCGGCCTGCTGGTGCTGCTCGCCGCGCTGGCTGCGACTGCCGACGAACGCCGCTTCGAAGCGGCGCTGCTGCGCACACTCGGCGCGCATTCGTCGCAATTGAGCGCCGCCGTGCTCGGCGAGTTCGCAGCGCTCGGCATCGTCGCCGGCGGCATCGCGGCGATCGGTTCGGCGGCGATCGGCACCGCGCTCGCGCGGCGCGTGTTTCATTTCGCCAGCTATCTACCGCCGTTTGCGGCGCTGTTCACCGTCATCTGCGGCGCAGCGGCGCTCATCGCGCTGGCCGGCTGGCTGGCGACACGGCGCATTGCGAAGACCTCGCCGCTAGCCGTACTGCGACAGGGTTAGCTGCCGGCCGCGCCGGCCGCGCCGGCCTTGCCCTGCCGAGCAGGGTCGCGCAAGCACATTTCTTAACAAAGGGAAAGTTTGCGCAAGTATTACATTTTCGTTATCTTCTCCAAGGTCGGGGTTGACGTGCCTTTCGGTGGAGCGACTGGTTTCCTGTGTACGCAGGTCGGGAACCGTACGCCGTTCCTTTTGCCG
>JAYTQX010000077.1:0-2889 GCA_043746455.1 Pseudomonadota bacterium | reverse complement strand
AAAGGTCGGTGTGGTGATCCGTCGGCACATAGGCCTGGGTCAGCGGATCCAGCGCCTGCGGATGCGGATTCCACTGCTGGTCCCAGACCAGGTCCCAATCCTTGGATAGGCGCAGGTCGAGTTCGCCGATGATGTCCTGGCCGGTGATGTTCAGATCGGGCGCACCGGGCAGCTGCACATGCACGGTCGTGAAATACTGGATCTGGCCGATGCTCGCGCTGAGCAGCTGGTCGCCGGAACTGCTGTCGATCAGGCGCGTGGTCAGCGCCATGGTGAGATTGTTCGCGTTGATCTGGCGATCCGCGCCGACGAAGGTGTTGGTGCGGAATAGGCTGGGGAAATCGAAACTCGGCAACTGCGTGTCGAACACCGGCAGATTGGTCTGGTTGCGGTACGGCACGTACAGGTAATACAGACGCGGCTCCAGCGTCTGTGTCAGTGCGGTGCCGAAAAGATTCGTCTCGCGGTCGAAGATCAGGCCCGAATCGAGGCTGAAGATCGGCAGGTTGCGCGACGGCGAGCCGCTGCCCAGGCTCGGCGGCGAGCCGGAAAAGTTCAGATCGGACAAGTCGTACGTGGTCAGGCGATAGCCCAATTCCGGACGCAGGAAATAACCCGCGGTTTCGATCGGATAGGCGATATACGGATACGCATCCAGGCGCTGCCCGGTGACCGAGTACGAACGCTGGAAATTCACATACTCGGAATTCACCCCCAGCTCGAATCCGCCGAGCAGCTTGTCCGCGCTGAAGGTCAGACGCGGCAGGCGCGTGTAGGGTTTGAAGACGAATGGATTCGAACATAGCTTCGGGCTCTGCAGACCGCTGCAGAACGGCTCCAGGCTCGGATCGGTCACTTCCCAGGTATCGCCGCCGATGCTCGCCCGCCACCAGTCGCCGCGGCCGCTCACATACGCGCGCGATTGCAGCAGACTCACCGCCGTGGTCAGGAAGCTGTCGCCGTAGTCGTGCAGATATTCGTTGTCGGAGACATGATGGATATCGACCGTCGCGCCCCAGTTCGGCGAAATCGTGGCCCAGTCCTGCAGGCGCACGTAGCCGCGCGATTCGCCGGTGACATCGTCGTGCGGGATATAACCGAAATCCAGCAGCAGCCGATCCCAGGTCGACAGATAGCGGAATTCGCCATCGAGCATCTGGCCGCGCTTGCTGAATTCGACCGGCTTCAAGGTCGCGTCGTAGTTCGGCGCCAGATCCAGATAGTACGGAAGCATGACCTTGAAGCCGCGCGAGTCGCTGTAGCCAAGGCTGGGCGCGAGGAAACCCGATTGGCGGTCCTCGTTGATCGGCCAGCTCAAGTACGGAAACCAGAAGAACGGCACGTCTTCGTAATACATCGTAACGCCGTGGCCAGAACCCTTGTTCTGGATCTCGTCGATCGCGATATCGTTTGCGCGCATTTCCCACTGGCGCTCGCTCGGATCGCAGGTCGAATACGTGCCCATAGTCATCTTCGAGTGATCCGGATCCGTCTGGTTCACCGTTGCGGCGACGCCATTGCCGCGCTTGTCGAGCATCTGGTAGCGAACGTTGTCGAGATAGGTCACGCTCGGTGTCGTCGTGCCGCGCGCGTGATCGGCCGACATCAGCATGCCCGCGTCCTGATAGCGCACATGACCGTTGGCCACGTAGTCGGTGGTTTCAGTTTGGTAACTGATGAAGTCCGTTTGCAGCAGCGCGTCGAGGCGTTGCAGACGGACATTGCCTTCGAGCTGTTCGTGCGTGTCGTCCTGGCGGCTGACCTTGTCGGCTTCCGCGTCGGTCTTGGCCGTGGAACGGTCACCCGCCGGCGGCAGGCCGGGCACGAAGAAATCCAGCAGATCGTTACGCTTGCACGTGGCGTAGGGGTCTTTCGGCTTCACGCAGCGCAATACGCCGACCGGGCAGATCGGCGCGATTTCGGCCTCGGTGACGACCGCGGTCTGCGCTCCCGCCGACGGCGCCAGCGCCAGCAGCAACAGCGATGGCAGCAGTTGCGACGGCAGGCACGAAGCTGTTTTTCCGAAACGGGACGATAACGGCACGGAAGACGTCATAAGCGAACGCAAGGGCGGCAAGCTTGCCCGAAACCCCCGATGCGGGCAATGCGCGCGCTACCGGCGCTGCGACCTGAACGCCCAAACGCACAGACAGCCGGCGACGACCACAGCCAGCCAGGAAAACCAAACCGGCACGGCAATCGGTCCGATTTGCACGGGCCAGTCGTTGAAGGCCCGAATCGCTTGAAGGATTGCCACCAGTCCGAAAACCGTACCCGATACCGTTGCGTATTTGTTCTGCATGATGAACTGTCCTTTTGGAGAACGTCTGAGTCAACGCGCTGCCACAAGCCGCCGTCTTGCCCGACAGAATAAACGCATATACAATAAATGCTGTGAGCTACGACCCCGGCAAACGAACGAAGAACCTGCGCAAGCATAAAGTTGATTTGGCCGAGTGCGAACCTGTTTTTGATGAGCCGATGCTGACCTGTGAAGATATCCGCGATGAATATGGTGAACAACGATTCGTGAGCTTGGGTCTGTTGGAAGGTCGGGTTGTCGTGCTGGTGTGGACCGACCGCGAGGATGGCCCGCGAATGATTTCGTGCAGAGAGGCAAAACTCCATGAGCAAACAGCGTACTACCGCACGTACCCGAAAAACTGAAGTGCCCTACGACCCGAAAGACAAAGCTGCGGTTTTGTCATTTTGGAATGGGGCAATAGCGCACCGTGGTGTGGAAGAATTGCGTACCAAGCGCGGCCGGCCGGCGAAAGCCGAGCACGAGCGCAAAGAACAGATTGCCCTGCGCCTGGATGCCGACGTGCTTGCCTGGTACCGCTCGCTTGGCAACGGATGGCAGACCCGGATGAACGCCGTGCTGAAGGC
>JAYTQX010000076.1:0-1811 GCA_043746455.1 Pseudomonadota bacterium | reverse complement strand
GACTGGGTGAATACGTTCATCGGCACCGGCGGATCCGGCGACGGTCCGGACTATGGCGGCACGATGCCGCTGGTGACCCCGCCGTTCGGGATGACGAACTGGACGGCGCAGACGCGCCAGAACCGCATCAGCGTGAGCTCCTACGCCTACGAGGATTCGACGATCTCCGGATTCATCGGCACGCATCAGCCGGCGGTCTGGATGGGCGATTACGGCTACGTCACATTGATGCCGGAGACAGGCGCCATCAAACCGACGGTCGAATATCGCCGCCTGGCTTTCACGCATCGCGACGAGGTCAGCACCCCGTACTACTACGCCGTGACAATCGGCTCGAACCCGTCGCACCGCATCTTGGCCGAAATCACCGCCACGGATCACTGTGGATATCTCAGGTTCTCCTTCGCGCACGGCGCCGATGCCGCGGTGCTCGTCGAGGCGACGCGCGCGGGCACCGTCGGCTACGTCGCGGTGGATGCAGCGCACCGCGAAGTCGTCGGCTACAACCCGGATCGCATGGATGCGCACTTGAGCAACGTGCGGCTCCCGAATTTCAAAGGCTACTTCGTCGCGCGCTTCCGGCAACCGTTTCGCAACGCGAGCGTGTATCAGGGCGTGCTGCCGGTCGCCGACCAATCGTCGGTGACGGGCGATGCCGTCGGCGCATTCGTGCAATTCGATGCGGGCGCGAATCCGGTCATCGAGGTGCAGGTAGGCACCTCCTTCATCAGCGTGGAGCAGGCACGCGCGAATCTCGACGCCGAACTGCCGGCGTGGGATTTCGAGTCGGCGCGGGAGACATTAAAAGCGCAGTGGCAGGCCAAGCTCGGCATCGCGACGCTCGAGGGCGCGAGCGACGATGAGCGCCATATCTTTTATACGGGGCTCTATCATGCGCTGCTGTATCCCAAACTCTTCTCGGAGCATGGCCATTATTACAGCGCCTTTGACGACGCGGTGCATGCCGGAGAGTCCTACACTGCGTTTTCCATCTGGGACACCTTTCGGGCCGAAAACAGCCTGTTGACGCTGTTCGCGCCGGAACGCATCGACGGCATGATCACCGCGCTGCTGCAGAATTATCGGGAAGGCGGCTGGCTGCCGAAATGGCCGAACCCTTCCTACACCAACATCATGATCGGCACGCACGCGGACTCGTTGATCGCCGAGGCCATGCGCAAGGGATTCAAGGGGTTCGACTATGCGCTCGCCTACGAGGCGGTACACAAGGACGCCACCGTCCCTCCCGACGGCGACACCACCCGCCGCTGGCTCGATCGCGAGCCCGGCGTGCCTTACGAGGCGCGCGCCGGCTTAAGCTACGCGCTTCAATTGGGCTACATTCCCGCCGACAAGGTCTCGGAATCGGCCTCGAGCACGCTGGAGGAATCCTACGACGATTATGCGGTGGCGCAGGCCGCGAAGATCCTCGGCAAAGCCGACGACTATCGAACCTTCATGGAACGCTCGCGCAACTACCGCAACTTGTTCAACCCGGCCCGCGGCTTCATGCAGGCCCGTAATTCGGACGGCTCCTGGGCAAGCCCGGACGCCGGCTGGACCGAGGGCGATGAATGGGTGTACCTGTTCGCGCCGCTGCACGACATTCCCGGCGTGATCGACTTGCTGGGCGGCGATGCCGCCTTCGCCGCCCGCCTCGATGCGCACTTCGCCGGTCACCACAATCATCACGACAACGAGCCCAGCCATCATTACGCCTACCTATACGACTTCGGCGGGCAGCCGTGGAAGACGCAGCGGCAAGTGCGCGAGATCGCTCGGACGGCATACGCCAATTCGCCGGACGGCGT
>JAYTQX010000075.1:0-8581 GCA_043746455.1 Pseudomonadota bacterium | reverse complement strand
GGTGCGCGCGCGCAAGAGGCGCTCAACGACGAGTTCTCTTTCATCGCCAATGTCGAGATGGGTTTCCAGCCGACGTCGGGCGCACTCGCTGATGCCCCCAAGAGTCTTATCGGGAACAACGGTGTCGCTCTCGCCAACCAGAAGTCGGGGGGCGACGGCAGTCTTGCCGGGCAGGTGTTCGCCCGCGGTGCAAACGCCGGCTTCAGTTCGAAGGATTACGGAACGCTCACGTTAGGGCGCCAGAATACGGTGTCCCTCGACAACGTCGTCAAGTACGATCCGATGAATGGCTCGTACGCGCTGTCGATCATCGGTTACTCCGGCGTGGCCGGCGGCTTTGGCGACACGGAAGACGCGCGCTTGGACGAGTCCGTGAAGTACACCTACAAGTACGACATGTTCCATCTCGGTGCGCTGTATCAGTTCGGCAAGACCAATTCGAGTCCCGGCGAAGCTTGGCAGATCGGTGGCGGTTTCGACTACGCCGGTTTCTCGGTCGACGCGTTGTACGGAAAGAAGAAGGACGCTCTTTCATTGGTGTCTCTCAGCGCTGCGCAGGTCGCAAAGGCTGGCGTTCCGTTCGATTCTCTTGCCGCAACGGTCTCCGACAACGAGGGCTACCAGTTGCTGGCTGCGTACACCAACGGTCCCTGGAAGGCTTCCGGTGGTTTCGAGCGGATCGACTACTCGAACCCATCGCTGGCCGTCGCGCCCGGCTTTGCCGGACTTGGTGGCTACTGGGTAAGCTTCACGAGCAATGCGGCGTTTCCGCACGACAAGATTCTCAAGATTTCCTGGCTCGGCGTGAAGTACAACATCACCAAGGACCTGGACGTTACCGGCGCGTGGTACCACTACGACCAGAACGCTTATGGCGCGGTATCGTGTTCCAACAACAGTGCCGCCAACTGCAGCGGCAACGAGGACGTTTGGTCCGCGCGTGTGGACTATCGCCTGACCAAGCGCTTCGACGTGTATGCGGGAGCGCAGACTTCGAAGGTAGCCGACGGCCTTGAAAACGGGTTCCTGAACAAGTCGACTTTCGCGACTGTGGCGGGGTTCCGCTTCCAGTTCTAAAGATATTCCCTGCGGGATACACAAAGGCCAGGGTCGGCCATAGATCGCAAAGGCCGGGCGTCGTCCCGGCCTTTGTCTTTTGCGAGCGGCGATCGAGCGCTAGTGCGCGACCGGCATCGTGAACTACGCGCGTCGTGCTGAAAAAGCGTAGCGCTCCAGCGTCTTAATGAGCCACCGGCATGGTGAACTGCGCGCCCTTGGCGATGCTGTCCGGCCAGCGCTGCATCACGCTCTTGTAGCGCGTGTAGAAACGCACGCCTTCCTCGCCGTAGATGTGGTGATCGCCGAACAGCGAACGCTTCCAGCCGCCGAACGAATGCCAGGCCATCGGCACCGGAATCGGCACATTGACGCCGACCATGCCGACCTTGATCTGGCGCGCGAACGCGCGCGCGACGCCGCCGTCCGAGGTGTAGCAAGACACGCCGTTGCCGAATTCGTGGGCGTTGATCAGTTCCACCGCACTGGCGAAATCGGGTACGCGCACGATGCTCAGTACCGGCCCGAAAATTTCCTCGCGATAAATCTTCATGTCCGGCTTCACGTTGTCGAACAGGCAGCCGCCGATGAAGAAGCCGTCCTCATGCCCGGCGACGCTGTGGCCGCGTCCATCGACGAGCAATTTCGCACCCTCGGCGACACCGGAGTCGATATAGCCGGTGACTTTTTCGCGATGCGTGCCGGTGACCAGCGGACCCATTTCGACTCCGGCATCGAGGCCGTTGCCGATCCTCAGCGCTTTCACGCGTGGCACGAGCTTTTTGATCAGTTTTTCGGCGATGTCGCCGACCGCAACGGCGACCGATATCGCCATGCAGCGTTCGCCGGCCGAGCCGTAACCCGCGCCTACCAGCGCGTCCGTAGCCTGATCCAGATCGGCATCGGGCATCACGATCAGGTGGTTCTTCGCACCGCCGAGCGCCTGCACGCGCTTGCCGCGCGCGGTGCCTTGCGAATAGATATATTCGGCGATCGGGGTCGAACCGACGAAGGACAGCGCCTCGATGTCGGGATGCGCAATCAGCGCGTCGACCGCGGTCTTGTCGCCGTGTACGACGTTGAACACGCCGTCTGGCATGCCGGCCTGCTTGAGCAGTTTCGCGAGCAGGTTCGACGCCGACGGATCGCGTTCTGACGGCTTGAGCACGAAGGTGTTGCCGCAGACGAGTGCGATCGGCACCATCCACAGCGGCACCATGAACGGAAAATTGAACGGAGTGATGCCGGCGACCACGCCGAGCGGTTGGCGCAGCGAGAAGTTGTCGATGCCGCCGCCGACCTGGTCGCTGTACTGGCCTTTCAACAATTGCGGTGCGGCGCAGGCGAATTCGACGACCTCGATACCACGCGTGACCTCGCCCATCGCATCCGACAGCACCTTGCCATGCTCGCGCGTGAGCAGCTCGGCGAATTCGCGCGCATGCGCGTCGAGCAACGCCTTGAACGCGAACAGCACGCGCGCACGCCGCAGCGGCGGCGTCTCGCTCCATTCGGGAAACGCCGCGCGCGCCGCCACGACCGCGCTGTTCACTTCTTCTGTACTGGCCAGCGCGACGCGTGCCGCGACGCTGCCATGCGCCGGATCGAAGACATCGCCGAAGCGCCCGCTGGTGCCGGCGACTTCGTAGCCGTTGATGAAGTGATCGATGCGTCGCGTCTTGAGATCGGTCTTGAGTTCGGGCGATTGGATATTCATGGCGCAATCTCATATGCCGTTTCCATTGAACGTATCATACGCTTTGCCGCATCGAGCAAAGAACTAACGAAGGCTGAGTGTGGTTGGTTGGAGACCGTTCGCCCTGAGGTACGACCGCAGGAAGTCCCCGTGGGATCGAAGGGTGAACGGCACGATAGATTGCCGTTCATGGTTCGATACCTCACCACGAACGGTTAGGTCGTACTCTTGTGGCGATATTCGCACAGGTCGCGGATCACGCACTGCGGGCAGTCCGGTTTGCGCGCCTTGCACACGTAGCGTCCGTGCAGGATCAACCAGTGATGCGCATCCTGCTTGAACTCGGCCGGCACGACTTTTTCGAGTTTGTCCTCGACCGTGCGCACGGTCTTGCCCTTGGCCAGGCCGATGCGGTTGGCGACGCGGAAAATATGCGTATCGACCGCAATTGTGGGCACGCCGAACGCGGTATTGAGCACCACATTCGCTGTCTTGCGGCCGACGCCGGGCAGTGCTTCCAGCGCCTCGCGTGTTTGCGGCACCTGTCCCGCGTATTTTTCGACCAGAATGCGGCAGGTTGCAATGACGTTCTTCGCCTTCGCATTGAAAAGTCCAATGCTGGAAATGTAACTTTTCAGTTTCTCTTCGCCGAGCACGAGCATCGCCTGCGGCGTGCCTGCGACCGGAAAGAGTTTTTTCGTCGCCCTGTTGACACCGACATCAGTGGCCTGCGCCGACAGGATCACGGCGATCAGCAGCTGAAACGGCGTCGCGTAGTCGAGCTCGCTGGTCGGCTTCGGATTCACCTCGCGCAGACGCACGAAGATTTCATGTCGCGTCGCTGCGTTCATGGATTGGCCAACCCGGATTTCTTCGCCTTGGCGCGCGCGATCGCATCGAGCACGGCGTTGCGCTTTCCGGGTGCACCGTGCACTTCGGCCTTTCGTGCGACGAGTATGGCGTCGCGTTCCGCGCGCTCGCGCGCAAGCCGTACTTCGCGCGCCTCATAGCGGCGGCGGTATTGGGTTGCGCGCGTCACTGCGGGCTCGCCGCAAGCATCCATCCCTGGAGCCGCTTCCGTTCGGCTTCCCTGCCTCGCCGTCAGTCGGCTGTCGCCGACTTCGACCATCGCGATGCAGTCGACCGGGCAGGCCGGGATGCACAACTCACAACCGCTGCACTCCTGCTCCAGAATCGTGTGCATCATCTTCGATGCGCCGACGATCGCATCGACCGGACAGACCAGGATGCACTTCGTGCAGCCGATGCAGGTTTCCTCATCGATCACCGCGATTTCCGCGGGCTTCTCGATGCCATGCACCGGATTGAGCGGCTTCACCGCGCGGCCGAGCAGCGCGGCTAGATCGCGAATACCTGACGCACCGCCAGGCGGACACTGATCGATATCCGCTTCATCGCACGCGATCGCCTGCGCGTAGGCGAGGCAGGCCGGATAGCCGCAGCGCGTGCACTGGGTCTGCGGCAGCAGGGCGTCAATGCGCTGCGCCACCATGAGCAAGTGAGTTTCATCGAGGTTCATGCGCGCGCGCATAACCAATTTCCTTCCCCCGCTTGCGGGGGAAGGTGGCCGTAGGCCGGAAGGGGGTGCTTGATCTCCGGCAAGCGACCTCGCGAATTACGCAGCCTCGCTTCGATTTGCCCCCTATCGCCCTTCGGGCATTTTCCCCCGCCGGCGGGGGAAAGGACCATTCTTCGCTCAGTGAGCACGATGAGAGTGAACATGGAATATTCAATGCTTCTGCTTGTCCAGCCACACTTCGAGTCCCTGTGTGTTGAGCTCGATGTCCATCGTCAGCAGCTCGCGCACCTGCGTGGCATCGAAACGGCAGCCATGCGCCTGCGCGCGAGAAGTATACAAATCAGCAAGGTCGTCGGCGATGCGCGTATGTCGTTCACCATCGCGCGCATGCGCCCTCGCGATAGCGACCATCGCATCGATCTGCACGAACAGGTCGCGTGCGAGTCGCTGTATATCGGTCACCCGGCTGTAATGGGTGAGGAACATTTGCGTCGGATCGCGCTCCAGCATGCGCTGGATCGACGCATGCAATGCATCGGGTTCGAACTGCACCGGCGTCGAGGTCGGCAGGATAAAGGCGCCCTTGTCGGTATCGAATTCGCGATAGGACAAACCGAACGTATCGCCGGTGAAGAACGCACGGCTGCGCGCGTCATGAATGCAGATGTGATGACGCGCATGCCCGGGCGTATCCATGCACAGCAACTCGCGTCCGGCCAGATCGACGACATGACCTTCAGGTGCTTCGATCACGCGTTCCACCGGAACCGGTACCAGCGTGCCATAGCTGCGCGCGATTTCCTCTGCGCCATACACCGCGGTTGCCCCCGCGATCAAGGCGCTCGGATCGATCATGTGGCGCGCGCCGCGCGGGTGCACGATCAGTTTCGCTCTCGGCAACTGCTGCATCAACAGACCCGCGCCACCGGCGTGGTCCAGATGCACATGCGTCAGGATCACGTAATCGACTGCATCGACAGCGAGCTGCTTGGCGTGCAGCTCGGCGAGCAGCAGCGGCACCGAGTAGTTGGTGCCGGTATCGATAAAGGCCGCGCGGCCGCGCTCGACGATCAGATGGCTGGCGTCGAAACGCGGGCGGAAAAATCCCGTGTCGATCGCGCTGATGCCGTGCTCAAAATCCATAGTCATATTTGAATAGGAGTTGGATACCGTGTCATCGCACATCCATGTGCTGCACGGTACGACCGCATTCTGTGGTCATTTGATCGGCATGCCGGGTTGTGCACCCTGATCCGCGTCGAGCAGGAACAGGTTGTCGGCGCCGGAACCCGCGGACAGGATCATGCCCTCGGACACGCCGAAGCGCATTTTGCGCGGCGCGAGGTTGGCGATGAATACAACGTTGCGCCCGATAAGCTTCTCCGGTTCGGCATAGGAGGCACGAATACCCGAAAAAATCTGGCGTTCGCCTAAGTCACCGGCATCGAGCTCGAAGCGCAGCAGTTTATCGGAGCCGTCCACAAATCCACAATGCAGCACTTTGCCGATGCGCAGATCGAGCCTGGCGAAGTCGTCGATGGAGATGTGGGCGGAGCGCCCCTCTCCCGCCGCGCTTTGCGCGGCGACCTCTCCCACGAGGGGAGAGGTGGAGGAGCCGGGACTCGGGACTCGGGACTCGGGACTCGACCTCACCGCAGCCGCGCTTGAGCCCTCCCCTTCAAGGGGAGGGTTGGGTGGGGATGGTGTTGGAGGCGCACCCGATGATGGAGCGCAGTTTGATACCATCGATCTTCGACGCCAGAATCGAAACCGTGTTTTAGCTACGAACCCAAATGTCCGAATCCTTACGCGATCAATTGCTGAAATCCGGCCTCGCGCAGAAGCTGAAGGTCGAGGCGAAGCCGGCGCCGCCGCCGCGGCAGAAAAAGCCGCAGCAAAACATTAAACAGCCACGGCAAAACGTCGGGCCGCAACATCAAGCGCCAAGAAAAGTAGCTACGACGCCAGAGCCCAATCTCGCGCACGCCTACGCGTTGCGCGAACGCCAGGAAAAAGAAGAACGCGAACGCGTGCAGCGCGAGGCCGAACGTCAGGCGCAGGAAAAGCGCGAACGTAAGCAGAAGCTCGCGGCGCTGCTCAACGACAAATCGCTCAACGCCGCCGAGGCGGATGTGCCGCGGCATTTTCCTCACGGCAATAAGATCCGCCGGGTTTACTGCACAGTCGCGCAACTTGCACAACTCAATCGTGGCGATCTTGCTGTCGTGCAGCTGGCGGGGCGTTACCTGCTCGTCACCCACGAGATCGCACTACAGGCAAAGGCAATCGACGAACACGCTTTGGTGCTGTTATGCGATCCGAATGCACCACCCGAGGACGATGTACCAGCCGATATTGTCTGGTAGTGGGACATCCTTTGATAACGTTATTGTGAATTATCTGAAGCAAGGTGTTTTATGGCGGATCCAATTAGCGTTAGGCGAATCTGACACAACGACGAGCGGCACCCAGACCTACACCTATCCCAGTCCGCTCACCAGCCACCGTCTGCAAAACGTTGCCGGCGTCACACGTAGCTACGATGCGAACGGCAACCTCACCACCAACAGCGCCGGAACCTTGAGCTACGACGCACGCAATCGCCTCGCTGGAATGAATGTAGGCGCCAAGAAAGGCACGCAGGCCACCTACAACTACAACGGCAAGGGTGAGCGTGTGGTCAAGGCTGTTGGCACCACGAAATCCTTGACCCCGACCACGTTCGTGTACAGCGAGTCCGGTCAAGTGCTCGGTGAATACACAGCGGCAGGGAACAAGGAATACCTCTATCTCGACAGCGTGCCGGTCGGCCTGGTTACGATCAACGGCAGCACGACGCAGCTGTACTATCTGGAAACCGACCACTTGGGCACGCCACGGCAAGCGATCAAGCCCGGTGCCACAACGGCGAGCGACACACTGGTGTGGAAGTGGGATTATTTCGGCAGTGCGTTCGGTACCAACGCGCCGAATCCGCAAACGTTGACGGTTAATCTGCGGTTCCCTGGCCAGTATTACGACAGCGAGACGGGGCTGAATTATAACTACTTCCGAGATTATGAGCCGGGGACCGGAAGATACGTTGAAAGTGACCCAGTCGGGTTGGGCGGGGGGATCAATACCTATGCTTACGTCAATGGTGCCCCGCTCGAGCTGATCGACCCGCTGGGTCTCGACTCTTACCGTTGCCGTCGCCCCTTGGGCGGAAAGCCGGGTGACGACTTGCTCGGTCGCGTCTTCCAGCATTGGTATAGCTGTGTCGTTGCCAAAGATGGCACCACGACTTGCGGCGGTCAAACTCCTTCCGGCAGTGGTTTCGGTAGTTCGGGCCAGCCTACGACATCGAGCGAGGATTACTACAATCCCAAAGCTTGCGGTGATGTTGTCAAAGGCAATGGCTGCTTTGATAAATGCCTCTTGAACGAGTTCACCAAACCACGTCCCTACTACAGCATTGTCCCGTTCGTTGGACAGCAGTGTCAGCAATACGACACGGACATTAATCAGAAATGCCGAGCGCAATGCGGGGTTAAGTAATTGGAGACGTCTATGCGGTTAAAGATTATTTGGCTCAGTGCGTGCGCGGCCGCCTATATCTTTTGGCTGATTTCGGTGGGCTCGTTTTCCAACACGTCCGTTCCCTACGCTGCTGAGAAGGGAATGTACTTGACGATTTTCCTCGCGACAATGGGGTTTCCCAGCGTTCCGGTTTGGTATGTTTGTGCCGCGCTTGTCCTTAAAGGATTCGAGGCTTTCGGTATCCTCACTCCGAATGGCTATGTGACGGATACGGTAATTTGGGTAGGCGCTGTCATTGTCGGGTATGTGCAGTGGTTCCACGTTGTGCCAGCGTTTAAACGCCGCCGTGCCCAAGCGATCCGATGAGAAATCAATAGGGCCAGTCTGGGTCATAATCGATTGATTTTATACTTTTCCACTTAGCTGCATCACAAGCTGCATCACAAGCCAGGTCCTGCGCCGGGCTTGTCAAAATCGGTGTGAATCGATGAGGTCATCAATCGATTGACTTGCGCCAATTTATACAATGCAACATTTTCCCGGGCCAGCGATAAGCAAGTTCATTCGCGCAGACGTTCGCCGACGGACCATGCGATCTTCGCCAATGCACGCTCGCGTTCAAGATAGCGCATTTGCGCGTCGGCAAGATCCGTTTGCGCGAAGCGCACGCCGTCGCCGGGGCGGCGCTGGGCGAGGTGTGGCTGATCGATCGCAATTACCTGTGCAATGCGCGGATAGCCGCCGGTCGACGGCGCTTCGGCGGTCAATAC
>JAYTQX010000074.1:0-16589 GCA_043746455.1 Pseudomonadota bacterium | reverse complement strand
GAACCAGCGACCAACGGATTAAAAGTCCGCTGCTCTACCAACTGAGCTAACGGCCCTGATCCAACAAGACAACGCGCCGTGCATAAACGCGATAATCGCCGAGCTTGGCACCGGTACCCGCAGCCGCGCTTTGTGGGCCGCGCAGTTTAGTAGTCGCGGCGCAAATCAGCAAGAAAAAGCCGGACCCGACGTCCCAACCGGACGAATTCCAACGTCAACGATAGCGCGTCGGATCGGCGACTCCGGCGTCGGCAAAGCCCTGCGCACGCAAGCGGCAGGCGTCGCAACGGCCGCAGGCGCGACCCTCGGCGTTGGCTTGGTAGCAGGACACGGTAGCGGCGAAATCGACATCGAGGCGCAAGCCCTCGCGCACGATATCGCCCTTGCTCAAGTGGATCAGGGGCGCGTGAATGCGCAACTGTGCACCTTCGACGCCGGCCTTGGTCGCGAGCTTGGCGAGCTGCTCGAATCCGGCGATGAACTCGGGACGGCAATCCGGATAGCCGGAATAGTCGACCGCATTCACGCCACAGAAAATGTCGTTGGCGCCGAGTACTTCGGCCCAGCCGAGCGCGACGGCGAGCATGATCGTGTTGCGCGCGGGAACGTAGGTGACCGGGATGCCGGCGGCCGCTTGCTCGGGCACCGCGATTTCAGCGGTCAGCGCCGAGCCGCCGATGCTGCGCAAATCCACTTTTACCGTTTTGTGCACAGCGCCGAATTGCGCAGCGACGAGCTGCGCGGCAGCGAGTTCGGAAACGTGCCGCTGGCCGTACTCCACGCTGAGCGCGTGGCAGACGAAGCCTTGCACGCTCGCGATTGCGAGCGTCACTGCAGAGTCCATGCCGCCCGAGACGAGTATGACTGCGCGTGCTTTCTTATTTTTTTCAAGCATATTGTTGATGCAATTGATCTCAGTTGATGATTAGAATGCCCCCTTCCGGCTGCCGCCACCCCCCCCCCGCTTCGCAGGGGAAGGATTCGCACCCGGCGCTCTTCCGAGTCCCGAGTCCCCAGTCCCGAGTCCCGGCTATCTCCCGGGCACCTCGCCCCACAACAACTTGTGCAGCTGCACCTGCATGCGCACCTGGCGTCCGTCGGCGAGTATCCATTCGGCCAGGTCGCGCGCGGGAAGCCGGCCGTGCACCGGCGAGAACAGGACCTCGCAGCGCGCACTCAGGCGATGCTCGTCGAGGACACTCAGCGCCCAATCGTAGTCGGCGCGATCGGCGAGCACGAATTTGATCTGATCCTGCGCGCTCAATGCGGCAAGATTGCTCCACAGGTTGCGCGCGACCTCGCCCGAACCAGGCGCTTTCAGGTCCATCACCTTGATGACACGCGGATCGACCTGCGCCACGTCGAGCGCACCCGAGGTTTCCAGCGAAACCTCGTAGCCGGCGTCGCACAGCCGTTGCAGCAACGCCAGGCAGCGCTTCTGCGCGAGCGGTTCGCCACCGGTTACGCACACATGTCGCGTTTTATACTTTGCCACTTCCTCCACAATGTCGCCTAGCTCGCGCCATTCGCCGCCGTAAAACGAGTATTCGGTATCGCACCAGACGCAGCGCAGCGGGCAGCCGGTCAGGCGTACGAATACGGTCGGCCAGCCAACGCAGCGCGCCTCGCCCTGCAGGGAGTGAAAGATTTCAGTGATGCGCAACCGGTCGTTTGCGGCTGCGGCGGTTTCGTTCGACATCGCGCCCGCGTCGTGGTGCACGCGTTCGCTCGCGCCGTTCCGCGGGCTCAGTGCCGCTCGAGCTTGAGCGCGCGCAGGCGCCCTTGCGCGAGGTTCGCTTCCTGCGTGCCGGGATATTTCTGCACGACCTGATTGAGCGCCGTCTCGGCCTTGTCCCACTGCTTCAGCTCGTATTGGCAGTAGCCGACCTTGAGCAGGGCGGCCGAGGCTTTCTGGCTGTTCGGAAACTGCGCGAGCAATTTGTTGAAGGTGTCGAGCGAGACCGGATAGTTCGCAGTGACGTAGTACGACTCGCCGAGCCAGTAGTAGGCATTGGGCGTCAGATCGCTGTTCGGATACTTGCCAATGAAAGCCTGGAATTGGCGCGCCGATTCCGCGTAGCGACCGTCCTTGAGCGCACCGAAAGCCTGATCGTAGGTGGCTTTCTCATCGCCCCCCCCCGCTGCCGGGTTGCTCAACTGCGCAGTCGGTGCTGCTGCAACGGCTGGCGCTGCATTCTCTTCAGGCGCAGGCGATGGCGCTGCACTGCCTGCCGTGGCGGCAGTTCCAGCGAGCGGCACGTCCTGCATCTGATTGTTGTTGGGCGCCGGGCCCGGCGGCGCGGCACCCGCAGCGGGTGAGCGTCCTTCGAGCCGCGCGATGCGCGAATCCAGATCGACATACTTGTCGTTGCTTTGCTGCTTCAGCAAATCCAGCTGATGCTTGAGTTCCTCGTTCTGACCCTGCAGGGACTGTACTTGTGCCTGCAGCGCATTGATCTGATTGACCAGATCGACGCTGCCCTGGGCCTGTGCCTGCTGCTGTTCGAGGTGGTCGACACGCTCGGCCAGGCTCGCGCGCTGGGCGTGGGCAGGAATGGAAAATGCGACGGCGGCCACGAAGGCCGCCGCGCAAATGGAACGAGTCACGCTCGCACGCATCGAATTACTGCTTCGCGGTGTAGACGATCTCGACGCGGCGGTTCTTCTGCCAGCACTCTTCACCGTGCTCGCGGCAGACCGGACGCTCTTCGCCGTAGCTGACGACGTTGAGCTGGCTGGTCGACGCACCGGCGGCGGACAGCGCGCTGGACACCGAGTTGCCGCGGCGCTCGCCGAGGCCGAGGTTGTATTCACGCGTACCACGCTCGTCGGCGTTGCCTTCGAGGGTCACGCGCGCACCCGGGAACTGACGCAGGTAGGCGGCGTGGCAGGCAATCGCGGCCTGATATTCGGAATGGATATCGGTCTTGTCCAGATCGAAATAGACAATGCGCTGACGCAGACAGGAGTCCGAATCCAGGCTGTCGACGGTGTAAGAGCCGGCCGTGGCCGGAGCGGTCGTGGTGGCGGAGACTTCATTCGCCGGCGCCGGCGGCGCGGGCTTCTTCTGGTTGCTGGAACATGCGACCAGGGTCGCACTTGCCACAGCGGCGGTTAGGATGACGCGAAACGGGAGCTTCATGTTATTTGCCTCAATCGGTTATTCAGGGGGTAGGTTGCTTGCTTCGACTTCCTTTCGAACTACAAATTATTGTCCACGCTGCCGGTATGGCGACCAAGCTGGCGAACGAACATCTCCGTCGGCCAATACGAGCCGCTGACGCACACGTCCGTCGGCCGATACAGCGTAGAGCACATCGCGAGATCCCTCCGTCGCGGCGTACAGAATCATGCTCGCATTCGGTGCGAAACTGGGCGATTCGTCGAAATTACCCGTCGAAACGACCGTGGAGGTGCCCGAACTGCGATCTAGAACAGCAATATGATACACATTTCCGTTGCCTTGCGACATAGCGATCTTCTTGCCGTCGAAGCTCACCGAGGCTCTGGCGTTGTATTCGCCGCTGAATGTGATGCGCGTGGCGTCGCCGCCACTGGCTGAACTTTCATAGATTTGCGGCTTGCCCGAACGATCCGACGTGAAATAGAGGCTCTGCCCGTCCGGCGTCCAGGTCGGCTCGGTATCGATGGCGAAGTGCTTGGTGACTTGGGTCAGATGGCGGCCGTTCAGATCCAGCACATAAATATCCGGATTGATGCCGTTCGACAGGGCCAGCGCAAGCTTGCTGCCGTCGGGCGAAAACGCCGGCGCGCCGTTGATGCCCTTGTTTGCCGACACGACCTCACGCGAACCGGTGGAAATGTCCTGGATATAGATCGAGGAATTGCCGCGCTCGAACGACACGTAGGCGAGCTTGCGTCCGTCCGGCGACCATGCCGGCGACATCAGCGGCTGCCGCGACGAGACCACGGTTTGCGGGCCATAGCCATCGGAATCGGCCACCATCAAGGCGTAGGTCGTATTGCTGCCGCTGCCCTTGGCGGTGACATAGGCGATGCGCGTCCAGAACGCGCCGCGCACTCCGGTGATTTTTTCGTAGATGATATCGGCAGCCTGATGCGCGATGCCGCGCAGATCGCTGCGCTGGCCGCTGATCGAGAGGGCCGCGAGCTTCTTCTGATCGCCGACCGTGTAGAGCTCGAAATCGACGGTTGCGTCGCCGCCGGCACCGCCGACGACCCGGCCCACGACGATATAGTCCTGCTTGAGCAGGCGCCAGGTCGGGAACTTGATGTCGTCGCCGCGCGCGGGAAACTCGATGATGTCGCTCTTGGTCAGCGAACGAAACTGGCCGCAGCGGTTCAAGTCGCTGCGGATCACGTCGGCGACATCGGTCTCCGGCGGCGTGCCGCCGCCTTCGTTGGCGAACGGCACGGTCACGATCGGAATGGCCGAGGCATTGCCGTTGGCGATTTCCAGTGTCAAACCTTGCGCAAACAACTGCGTCGCGCACAGGCCGAGTATCAGTGTGGCAAGCCATAGTGAAAGTTGCTTGTGCATGTTCTAGTTCCCTTCGTATTTGAAGATGAAAGTGATTTCGCGCTGAAACACGCTTTCGTAACCCTTATAGGGTAACGGTTGCGCCTTGGTGACTGCTTGCTTGATCGACTCTTGCGTGATCTGATCCGCGTTGCACGGCGTACCGATATTGGCCGAGATCACAGTACCACCGGGAATCTGAACAATACGTACGGCACAGCGTAATCCCGCGGGCGCTGTATCCGGCCGATTCCAGTTATCAGTTACTACCTTGATGATCGCTGAATTGTATTCAGCGGCCGAGCTCGCGTCCGCGCCGTTTCCACCTGTTTTCGCCACCGGAGCGTCGGGCACATCCGCCTGCTTGGGCTGCGACTGCCGTTTTTGCAGATCGTCCAGCTGTTTCATTTTCTCCTGCGCCAGCCGCGTCTGCTTCGCCGCCTTGTCGCGCTCCTTGTGGATATCGTCGAGCTGCTTTTGGACCTCCTGGCGTTTTTTCTCCTCGTCGAGCAGGATCTGCTGCTGGCGATGCTTCTCTTCCTGTTCGCGCTTGGCCTGCTCGGCTTTCTGCTCGGCGATTTCCGCGATCTTTTCCTGCTCCTTGTTGTCGTTTCGCTGCACGGTCGGCGGCGGCTGTTTCACTTCCGGCGGCTTGGGCGGCTCCGGCGCGGGCGGTGGCTCCACCGGCTTGGGTGGCTCGGGTTTCGGCTTGCTCGGCGCCCGCAGGGGCGCGGCCGACGGGCCCACGATCTCCGCGTCGATCGCCGGACCTATCATCGCCACCGGGCGCGCACTCTGCGTCCACAGCAAGCCGACGAACAGCGACGCGAACACCGCCAGATGCACCATAAATGCATACAGATAGGCGCGTGTTTTGTCCCTGAAAGTCTCCATCGGACGTCGTGCAGCCTTACTTTTTCGCGTCTGCTTGCTGGCCGTTGCCGGGCTGGCTCATCAGCAGCAGCTTGGTCACGCCACTGTCTTTCAGGCCCGGCAGAATCTGGTAAACCTGTCCATACAACGCGCGCTCATCGCCGCCCAACAGCACCGGCACTTGCGGGTCCTGGCGCACGACCGCCGCGACTTTCTTGATCAGGTCTTCGGGGCTGATCTCTTCACGCGGCGATCCGCCAAGCGTGAGGTAGAACTTGCCGTCCTTGTCCACGCTGATGAGGATCGGCTCCTTGTCGATCTGCACCGCCTTCGCTGTCGATTGCGGCAACTTGATGTCGACGCCGAGATTAAGCAGCGGTGCGGTGACCATGAAGATGATCAGCAGCACGAGCATGACGTCGATATACGGCACGACGTTGATCTCGGCCTTGAGTTTGCGTTTTTTGCGAGTGCGCATGTCTAGGGTTTCAACGGATTGGGCATCTGCGCAGGGTTAGGTCGCATCGTCGGAATGCGCCTGGCGCTGCAGGATCGAGGAAAATTCCTCGACGAAGGCGTTGTAGCGCGTTGCGATGCGCTCCAGCTTGGTCTGGTAGCGGTTGTAGGCCCACACCGCGGGGATCGCCGCGATCAGACCCATCGCGGTTGCGATCAACGCCTCGGCGATGCCGGGCGCGACCGTTGCGATCGTCGCCTCCTTCATGTTCGCAAGCCCGACGAACGCAACCATGATGCCGGCGACGGTGCCGAGCAGGCCGACATACGGACTGATCGAACCGACGTTGGCGAGAAATTCGAGATTCTGCTCGAGCCGGTCGATCTCGCGGCTCTCGGCCACGCGCATGCCGCGCTGGGCGCCTTCGAGGACGGTGCGCGAATCCATCTGGCGACGCTGGCGTGTGCGCGCGAATTCGCGGAAGCCCGCTTCGAAAATGCTCTCGATGCCGGTGACCGCACCATTGCCCGAGGTGACTTCGCGGAACAGGCCGGCAAGATCGGCGCCGGACCAGAAACGCTCCTCGAATTCGTCCGCACCGCGCATCGCCTTGTTGAGCATGGCACGTTTGCGGAAGATGATCACCCAGGACATGAAGGAAAAAACCAGCAGGATGGCCATGACCACTTTGACGAAGATGCTGGCCTGGAGCATCAGGTCGAGAATATTCAGACCGCCATTCATTGTTATTTGTTCTCCGCAAACAAAACGTCGGGGATGCGACAGGGTTTGAAATCGGCTGCTGCGACACACGCCGCGCGTACCCGCGCGCGCGCGATAACGGCGCCATCGCTGCGCCGAAGTATACATTGCACGAAAGTCATTGAGGCTGAACGGCGCTCCACGGGTTCGAGTTCGACATCGAGTTCGTCGTCGAGTTTGGCCGCTTGCAGGAACTGGATCGACAGATCGCGCACGACGAAGGCGATGCCGAGGTCGGCGCGCACGCGGCTCTGATCGATGCCCTGCGCGCGCAGCCACTCGGAGCGCGCACGTTCGAGGAAGCGCAGATAGCTTGCATGATAGACCACGCCGCCAGCATCGGTATCTTCCCAATAGACGCGGATGGGCCAAGTGAAGGCTGAAGTAGGAAGTTGAGATTGGGAAGTCGGTGCAGCCGAAACCGCAGGCCTCACGGGCTTTCTCCGTCTTCCAACTCCCCACTCCCCACTGCCCGCTTCCCATCAAATAAATCCTCCGGCGCCTCCGCGCGCTTCGGCGCCTTCAACCCCAGATGCCGATACGCCTTGTTCGTGACCATGCGTCCGCGCGCGGTGCGCATCAGGAATCCCTGCTGGATCAGATACGGTTCGAGCACGTCCTCGATCGTGCCGCGCTCTTCGGACAATGCGGCGGCGAGCGATTCGACGCCGACCGGGCCGCCGTCGAAATGGTCAATGATCGTGCCGAGCAGACGGCGGTCGAGCGCATCGAATCCGGCGGCGTCGACTTTGAGCATTTCCATCGCCGCGATCGCAACGTCACGCGTGATTTTGCCGCTGGCCTTGACCTCGGCGAAATCGCGCACGCGGCGCAGTAGCCGGTTCGCGATGCGCGGCGTACCACGCGCGCGGTTGGCGATTTCCACCGCACCCTCGTCGGCGCAGGCGATGCCGAGAATTTTCGCCGAGCGGCGCACGATCGCGGCAAGTTCGTCCGGCGTGTAGAACTCCAGACGCTGCACGATGCCGAAGCGATCGCGCAGCGGACTGGTAAGCAGGCCCGCGCGCGTCGTCGCGCCGATCAGGGTGAACGGCGGCAGGTCGAGCTTGATCGAACGCGCGGCCGGACCTTCGCCGATCATGATGTCGATCTGGTTGTCTTCCATGGCCGGATAGAGGATTTCCTCGACTACCGGCGACAGTCGATGGATCTCGTCGACGAACAACACATCGCGCGGCTGCAGGTTGGTCAGCAGCGCGGCGAGATCGCCAGCGCGTTCGATGACCGGGCCCGAGGTCGAACGCAGGTTGACGCCGAGTTCGTTGGCGATCACATGCGCCAGCGTGGTCTTGCCCAATCCCGGCGGGCCGAAGATCAGCACATGGTCGAGCGCCTCACCGCGTCGTCTGGCCGCTTCGATATAGATGCCGAGCTGCTCGCGCACCGTTTGCTGGCCCAGATATTCGGCGAGCTTTTTCGGCCGGATCGATGCCTCGATCACCTCGTCTTCGGGCATGGCAGTGGGGGAAATGGCGCGGTCGGTCATGGGCGAAGATCGGGACTCGGGACTCGGGACTCGGGACTCGGGGAAAGCATTTCGCGGGAACGCATAATCGCATGCGCCGAGGTCTTCCCCACAGCAAAAGCGCCGAGGAAACTAAGGGTTCTATCCGAGTCCCGAGTCCCGAGTCCCGAGTCCCGGCCACTCATATCTCCACCCTCGTTCCCAGCTCGATCATGCGATTGCCGGGAATGCGGAAGAATGTCGTGGCGGACATGCCATTGCGGGTAAGGAAGGCGAACAATTTCTCGCGCCACAGCGGCATGCCGGCGTGCGCGCCCGCGATGACCGTCTCGCGGCTTAGGAAGAAAGTCGTGTCCATCATGTCGAAGCCGAGTCCTTTCGCCTCGCAGCTTTGCAGCGCAAGCGGCACATTGGGGTCCTCGGCAAACCCGTAGCGGATGACGACCTGGTAGAACTCGTGTCCGAGTGCGGTGATTTCGGTGCGCTCGCCGTACTCGGCGGTCGGCACATCGAGCGTGCCGATCGTCATGAGGATATTGCGCTCGTGCAGCACCTTGTTGTGCTTGAGGTTGTGCAGCAGGGCGCTGGGTACGCCAAGCACATTGGCGGTGAGGAAGATCGCCGTGCCGTGCACGCGCAGCGGCGGATGCGCAATGACGCTCTCGATGAAAGGTTCAAGCGCGAGTCCGCTCTGGCGCAATTCGCGCACGACCAGATCGCGCCCCTTGCGCCAGGTCGTCATAACGGTGAATGCGACCAGGGCGATCACCAGTGGGAACCAACCACCTTCGGCGAATTTGACCGCGTTCGCGCTGAACAGCGAAGTGTCGATACTGACGCCGACAATGCCAAGACCGATGACGATCCAGCGGTTCCATCCCCACAGGCGGCGTTGCACAACCAGCGCCAGCAGACTCGTGATCAGCATCGTGCCGGTCACCGCGATGCCGTATGCCGCAGCGAGGTTGTCCGAGCTGCGAAAGCCAACCACCGCGGCGATCACACTCACAAAGAGCATGCGGTTGACCCAGGGCAGGTAGATCTCGCCGTGCATTTCGCGCGAGGTATGCCGGATTTCCAGTCGCGGCGAATAGCCGAGTTGGATCGCCTCGCGCGTCATCGAGAACGCGCCGGTGATCACCGCCTGCGAGGCAATCACGGTCGCAATCATCGCCAGCACGACCATCGGCAATTGGAATGCGTCGGGCACCAGGTGATAGAACGGATTGTCGACCGCGGAGGGTTCGTTCAACAGCAGCGCGCCCTGGCCGAAGTAGTTGAGCACAAGCGACAAGGAGACCAGGCCGAACCAGTCGAAGCGAATCGGGTTCTTGCCGAAATGACCCATGTCGGCATACAGCGCTTCACCGCCGGTGATCGCCAGCACGACGCCGCCAAGCGCCAGGAATCCATGCCAGCCGTTGGCGAGGAAAAATTGCAGGCCATAGAACGGATTGAGTGCGAACAGGACATGCGGCTGGGTGATTATCTCCTTGACCCCGAGCACGGCGATGATGATGAACCAGATCAGGGTGATCGGCCCGAATACCGCTCCGACCTTGCCGGTGCCGCGGCTTTGCATGGCAAACAAGCCGGCCAGGATCAGGATCGTCACCGGCACGATCCAATGCGAAAGCGCGGGTGCCGCCACCTTGAGGCCTTCGACCGCAGACAGCACGGAAATCGCCGGCGTGATCACGCCGTCGCCGTAGAACAGCGATGCGCCGAGCAGACCGAAAATCACGATCCAGCGGCGCAAGGTGACGTTGTCGCGTGCGCCACGATGGGCGAGCGCCATCAATGCCATGATGCCGCCTTCGCCGCGGTTGTCGGCGCCCATGACGAACACGACGTACTTCAGCGACACCATAACGAAGAGCAGCCAGAACACCAGCGACAGCACGCCGAGGATGTTCGGCTCGGTAACGGCCACGCCCTCATCGACGAAAGTGCTGTGGATGGTATAGAGCGGACTCGTGCCGATGTCGCCGAACACGACGCCGAGCGCCCCCAGCGCAAGGCGCGCGAACGCCTTGCGACGATCGGATTCGGTCAGGACTTGCCCAAGCGTGCGTTGCATGATTGGCCCTATGCTGGGGATTTAAGCGGATTAACGCAATGCCGCCTTGAGCGCCTTGCGGATGATCGCCTCGGCGTCGTCTCCTGCCGCGGCGACCTCCTTGACCAGACGCGCGACTTCCGCGGGCTTGTAGCCCAACTGCTGCAAGGCGCTGGTCGCCTCGCTCAGCGGATCTTTCGCCACCCCGCCAATGCCGATGCCGGGCAACGCAAGCGCCATGCCGTCGACGCGATCGCGCAATTCGACGACGATGCGCTCGGCGGTTTTCTTGCCGATGCCGGGAATGCGCGTGAGCGATGCGATATCGCCCGACTGCACGAGACGCGCGAATTCGTCGGTGGAGACGCCCGAAAGCACCGCCAGCGCAGTCTTCGCGCCGATCCCGCTGACTTTCTGCACCGCGCGAAAAAGCAGTCGTTCGGCTTCGCGCAGGAATCCGTACAGCGCCACCGTGTCCTCTTTCGCCGCATAGTGGACGAACAAGGCGACTTCGCGACCGGTCTCCGGCAGATCGAAGATCGTCGACATCGGCGCCTCGACCTCGTAGCCGACGCCGCCGACGTCGATCACCAGCCAGGGCGGCTGTTTCGCAGCCAGGATTCCGCGCAGACGGCCGATCATGATTCCGACCATCCTGAGCGTGTCGAAGGGCGCCGTCTCCAGGCGACGCGCCGGGCACCGAGAATATCCGCACCCATCGTATCGGCAGCAACCGCAGCACCGATGCGCTGCATGCTCGCGCGCGTATGCGCATGGGTGAGTGCGATCGCCAGCGCGTCGGCTGCATCGGCCTGCAATTTCTGCGCGATGTTCAAAAGTATACCCACCATGTGCTGCACCTGACGCTTCTCCGAACCGCCGCTGCCGACCACGCACTGCTTGATTTCGCGCGCCGAATATTCGGCGACGCTCAAGCCCTGGTTTGCCACCGCGCAGATCGCCGCGCCGCGCGCCTGACCGAGCTTGAGCGCGGAATCGGGATTGCGCGCCATGAACACGCGCTCGATCGCCACCTCGCTGGGCCGGTGCTCGACGATGATCGCGCAGACCTCGTCGAAAATCTGTTTCAGCCGAAGGGGAAAGGTGTCGTTGCCGAGCAGCACCACGGCCGCATGGAACACATGGCTCGTGCGCCCGGCCGCATCCACATCGATGATGCCGATGCCGGTGCGTTGCGAACCGGGGTCGATACCCATGATGCGAGCGCTGGAACCCGGACTCGGCACTCGGGACTCGGCACTCGGAAAAGCGGGTTTGCGCGCAGGCATGGTTTCTCGAGTCAACCGATATGCGGGCAGCAAGACGACGATGCAGGGATCGACCCGAAGTTTTTCGGGTTTTGCCGAGTCCCGAGTCCCGAGTCCCGAGTCCCGATTCTCAATTCCATCTGGGTATCAAACATACGCGAGCACTTTATCACGCGCATCGCCTCAGTCCGGGCGCGCGAAACGCCGGGTGCGCAGGAACGAGACGGTCTGCGCCGCCGCCTCGTCGGAGAACAGCAGGCCGGTGTGCGTGGCCGGAACCACACAATGATCGGTCAGCCCGGGCAATTGCGTCTCCTCCACGCTGACCGTGCCGTCGTGCGGCGACGGCAATCCGCCGAACACCAAGCCAAGGCCGAACGGCAGCCGGCCGGCGATCGCGCCGACTGGGCGTTTGACGTTGCATCGATCTAGGCCCGCCAGCAGTACATCGAGACTTTTGCCGATAACGAAAGCGCCGCCTGGCAGGTCCGCGATGCTGCGTGCGACTGCGCTGCCGCGCAGAGGCGAGCCCAGACAGACCACGCAACCCGGCGCTAGATCGGGCATGCGTTCGAGCGCGCGCAAGGCCATCAAGCCGCCGAGGCTGTGGCCGACGAAGTGAATCTTGTCCTTGCGCCCTGTTTTTGCCTCGACTGCGCGCGCGAACGCAACGAGTTTCTCGACGCTCGACTCCGGCTCGTGCAGCACGCTTGCGTAGTCGAACAGATCGACCTCGTAGCCCTCACGCTCAAGGCGGCGGCGCAGCGCAGCGAGGGTAAACCCCCGCATCCACAATCCATGCAGAAGAATGACGTGTTCGCTCACGCGCGAGAGTCCGTTCAGGTTTTTTGCGGCTTGGCCACGCGCACATGCAGTTCCTGCAACTGCGCCTCGGCGACGTTCGACGGCGCACCGGTCAGCAGATCCTGCGCACTTGCGGTTTTCGGAAACGCGATCACATCGCGGATCGAATCGGTGCCCGCAATCAGCGCGGCGATGCGGTCGATGCCGAAGGCGATGCCACCATGCGGCGGCGCGCCGTATTTCAAGGCTTCGAGCAAGAAACCAAACTTCGCCTGCGCCTCGTCGGCACCGATGCCGAGTAGTTCGAACACGCAACTCTGCATCTCGGGACGATGGATGCGGATCGAGCCGCCGCCGATCTCGTTGCCGTTGAGCACCATGTCGTAGCCGCGCGAAACCGCGCTGGCGGCGTTGGCTTTCAGATCGGCAACGTCGTCGACCTTGGGCGCGGTGAACGGATGATGCAGGGCGCCGTAGCGCTTCGCATCGTGATCGTATTCGAACATCGGAAAATCGGTGACCCACAGCGGCTTCCAGGCGTTCTCGACGAGACCGTTGTCGCGCCCGATCTTGAGGCGCAAAGCGCCCATGAAATCGCTGACCGTCTTGTAGGGTCCGGCGCCGAAGAAGACCACGTCGCCGTTCTGCGCGCCAACTGCCTTGAAGATGCCGTCGAGCGCCGCGTCGTCGAGAAACTTGGTGATCGGCGAAGTCAGCCCTTCGCGCCCCTTGGCGAGATCGTCGATACGAATCCAGGCCAGTCCTTTCGCGCCGTACTTGGCAACGTGCAGGCCGAGGTCGTCGAGGTATTTGCGCGGCTGGCCCGCACCGTTCGGCAGGCGCAGCGCGACGACGCGACCGCCGGCGTCGTTGGCCGGGCCGCTGAACACCTTGAACTCGACGTGTTTCACATGCTGTGCGACGTCGACCAGTTGCAGAGCAATGCGCAGATCCGGTTTGTCGGAACCGTACAGACGCAAGGCTTCGGCATAGGTCATGCGCGGAAAGGATGCGTCGAGCTCGACGTCCGCGACTTCCTTGAACACATGGCGGATCATCGCCTCGACCGTGTCCTGCACCTCGCGCTCTTCGACGAACGCGAACTCCATATCAAGCTGGGTGAATTCCGGCTGGCGATCGGCGCGCAGGTCCTCGTCGCGGAAGCAACGTGCGATCTGATAATAGCGATCCATGCCGGCCATCATCAGCAACTGCTTGAACAGCTGCGGCGACTGCGGCAGCGCGAAGAACTCGCCCGGATGCACGCGCGAAGGCACCAGATAGTCGCGCGCGCCCTCGGGCGTCGCCTTGGTCAGGATCGGCGTTTCGATGTCCTGAAAGCCGCGCGCATCGAGATAGTGGCGCAGGGCAGAGACCAAGCGCGTGCGCATGCGCAATCTGCGCTGCATCAGCGGCCGGCGGATATCGAGATAGCGATAGCGCAGACGCGCGTCCTCGCCTGCGGCGTCGTCGAGCATGAACGGCAGCGGCGCCGCGGCGTTGAGCACTTCGAACGTGCTTGCGAGCACTTCGATGCGGCCGGTGCGCAGACGCTCGTTGACCTGGGCGTTGGGACGCTTGCGGACTTTTCCGCGGATACGCAGGCAGAATTCGTAGCGGACTTGTTCGGCCACCGAAAATGCCGCGGCATTCTCCGGCTCGATGACAACCTGGACGATGCCTTCGTGATCACGCAGGTCGACGAAGATCACGCCGCCATGATCGCGGCGGGTATCGACCCAGCCGCAAAGCGTGACATCGTGATCGATCAGGGTCTCGTCGACGAGACCGCAATAGTGCGTGCGCATTGAAACCAGCTCCGAATCCAAAACCCGCCCCGCGGGCAAACAACCGGGCCGCGCATCCTACGAAGGTTTGTGCTGCACTGCAAACTAAACGCCCGCCAAGACGGCGGGCGTTTCGATTCCACCAAACGACCAAGGACGCCGCTTCGCGACTCCTGCCATCGCGGACGATGGCAAGGAAGTCGATCTCAACGCCAGCGGCGATCGATCAGGAACTCGGCACTGCAGCCCTGATCCACCCAGACGCCGCCGCGATTCCAACCCCAGGTGCGGCCTTCGATACAGGCCGAACTGGAGGTCTGGCGCCGGACCGAGACGCGACCGCCGCCGCCGACATCGACCGCGCAGAAGTTGTATCGGTATTGCGGACTGCCGCAACTCACGGCGAACCGGTTGTCCCAACCCGGACCCGGCTGCCATGGACCGCCCGGACCCGGACCACCTGCATAACCGCGGGCTGGAACGAAACGACCCGCGCAGCCTTTGTCGACCCACAGGAAGCCGCGCCGGTCCACACCCCAGGTGCGGCCACGTATGCACTGCGAATCGGAAAGCTGACGGGCAAGTTGCGCTTCGCCCCGCCAAGGCACTTCGCAACGCTGGTAACCATAATTGCGGCTGGAGCACTCCACTACGTCGCCGTAACCACCGCCATAAGGCTGAGCCTGCAAGGCCGCCGTTGGCAACAACCCGGCGCAGAGAATCACAAGTGCGGAAAAAGCTCGAATCAACATAACTTACTCCCTTCGACTTACCCCACCCGAGTGTAACCCAGAGCGGGTGACACGGAATATGCTCAGGTGCTCCGGAGAAGTGTCGTTTAGTTCGTAGGCGGAAAACCTTTAGGGAAACTCTGAACAAGTCACCGTTCGTGCTGAGCCCGTCAAAGCACGTTCTCAGAACCATACGAGCTGCAATGGTCTGCGAATCGCCCTTCGACAAGCTCAGGGCGAACGGACTACTTATTCAGACCTTCCTTAGCTGCTGTTCACTGGCGCGGTTCGATGCCGTTATTGCCGCGGTATGACTTTCCGCGCAGCGTCACGACCGGCGTGTGGCCCAAGCGGGTCAGGTGGCGTAGACTCGCTCCGGGTCCAACGAAGGAGGATTGTTCCATGCTAGTTCAAAAATTGGCATCGGCAATATTGGTGACAGCGGGTTTGTCAGTAAGTTGTGCGGCGTTGGCGCAGCCGGCGCCTGAAGGCCGTTACCACGAAACACATGATGAGGCCGTGGAATGCGCCAGCCACAACGAAAATTACCAGCGCTGCGAAGTGCCGTGGAGCGACGCGCGTCTTGCTCGCACCCTCTCCGACACACAATGCGTGCGCGGGGAAAACTGGGGTTTCGACCGCCGTCGTGGCTTCATCTGGGTCGACAAAGGCTGCAGGGCACGTTTCATCGCGTCCGGCCCTACCCAACGCCCCGAGTACGGCAATGAATGGCGACCCGGCCCCGAATGGGACCATCGCTTTTCAGTGACCTGCGAGAGCACCGACTCGCGGCCACGTTTTTGTGCCGTGGATGCGGGTGGTGGCGGACGCGTAACTCTGGAGCGCCAGTTGTCGTCAGCAGCCTGTGTCGAAGGTGAGAGCTGGGGATGGAATCGCGGAGGCGTCTGGGTCAGCCGCGGCTGCCGCGCCACGTTCTCGATCGATCGGCGCTGGCATTGAGTTAGGCTTCGATTTTCGCTATCAGCGCCCGTCCGGCGTCTATTGCCGTACGCAGGAAATGCGAACACCCGCCTCACGGCGGGTGTTTCGTTTTGAGTGCAGCAAAGCCGAAGCGTTTCCGGGTGTAGGCGTTTTCGGGCGCCGACAAGATTCTCGTTGGTCGCGACAATCACGAAGGCATTGTGCAGACCGTGTCCTGGGCGCCTCGTCGCTATCTCAACTGCTGCTCACCGACGAAGAGTCACCCTTCGACTTCGCCGATTCGGTTGCCTTTTTCGCACTGCCAGCCGGTTCAGTCGCTGTCGTTTTCTCTGCAGCTGGTTTCCCCGCACCGTCGCTTTTCGGAGCAGCGTCGGTCGCCGCTTTAGGTGCGTCCTCGCTACCGGTGAGATTGCGCTTCTTGTCGCCCTGCTTCTTGAAATCGGTTTCGTACCAGCCGCTGCCGCTCAGGCGGAATGCTGGCGCAGTCAAGCGACGATGCACACGCGCCGCGCCACATTGCGGGCAATCGCTGGGATCGGGATCGCTCAGCTTCTGCAGGCGATCAAAACGCGTGCGGCAGGCGGCGCATTCGAATTCGTAAATCGGCATCGGTTGTTCCGTCGTTTCTGAAAAGCGGGGCACAGAACCCAATCCGGGTTTGGGCAACGCCATACAAGCTGAGGACTTTACACACAAATTCAAGTCGGCGCGGCGGTATCGCATATTCGACGCATGTTCGAGCGTCGCACCGTCGGCAGTTTTTGTGCATACTGCCGGCTGCTTGAGCGGAGCAGCTTATGCGCGGCAGCGACAGCGATATTTCGATCAGTCGGCGCCAGTTGCTGGCGCGGATCGGCCAGACGGCCGGTGCGGCGATGATGTACCAGGCGATGTCGACATTGGGGTTTGCCGCAGAGTC
>JAYTQX010000073.1:0-4244 GCA_043746455.1 Pseudomonadota bacterium | reverse complement strand
AGGCCAGCGTCCATTGCATCAGCTTGCGTTGCTGCAGGCGCTGAAGGAATTCCATCATGGCCGGGCGACCCCACGCTGTCGGTGGAACGTACACATGTGGAAATTGTCGACCACGCTCATAATTCGCCCTTGCGGAATGCGGCGAGGTTGGCGCGGTAGACGGCCATGCCTTCGCGCAAACGCGGATCCGACCACACGGCCAGCCAGTCAGGATCGGTGCTGATCTCCTCCGGCAACTGCGCGCCGTGCGGACCCCGGATCAACGCCTCACTGGGACCGTAACCGACTCCATCGGAGTTGTGGCGGAGCAGAGCCACAGCGTTCCTGATGTCGCCGACCTCGGTCGCCAGAACGCCGGCGGCCTGCTGATCGTCCCACGTTTCGGGTTTCATTGAAGCGATACGCCGGACAATGGATGACGCGGCGTCGGCCAGCTCGCGCGAGTCGCCACCGGCCTTGCCGGCGTAGATTCGCGACAGCAGGCAGTTGATGTCGTCAGCGCCTCTCTCATCGCAGATCGCCTTACTGGTCGCTGCCGCATTGGTCGCCAGCCCGAGGCGCGCCTGGGCAACGATCAGGTCCATGCGCGCGAAGTACCCGCCGCCGAGGTCGATGGACCGGTGTGACTGATCCAGCGCCTCCTGAAAGCGGCCCTGCGCGGAGAGGATCTGGGCAAGATTGGCCGGATGGATGAACGCGAGCGGGTCCAGTGCCATCGCCTGACGCTTCAAGCGCTCGGCAGCCCGAAGGTTTCCGGAAAACTCGTAGTCGTCGCCGGCGAAATTCAGGATATCGACGCTGCCCGGCGCCAGTTGCAAGGCGCGATCGTAGTCGGTACGTGCCTGCCGTTCCTCCCAGCGCAGGGAATGTACGTTGCCGCGCACCATGTAGGCTTCGGCGTTGTTCGGATCCAGGCGCAGGGCCGCGTCGGCGTCGGCCAGTGCCCTCGCGAACGCTTGGTCCAGCGGGAACGTCGCCGACCATCCCGGTTCGATCGTGTAGGCAAAACCGCGTGCCGACCAGGCCGGGCTGAATGTCGGATCCAGGGCGATGGCGCGATCGAATGCCTTGATGGAGAGGAGCACGTTGTCGCCCAGCCGTCGGGCGAGGAACGCGCGGCCCTGCAGGTAGGCATCGTAGGCGGTTGGATTGGCAGGTTGCGCCGTAGCGGCCGCATTTCCGCGGCCTGTGATCTTCGCTTCCAGCGCATTGGCGATCGCGGCCGAGATTTCATCCTGTACCTTGAAAACATCCTTGGCGCTGCGGTCGAAGGTCTGCGACCACAGGTGGAAGCCGCTGGTGGTGTCGATCAGCTGCGCGGTGATGCGCATCTGCCCGCCTTCCCTGCGCACGCTGCCTTCGAGCACGTGGGATACATGCAACTGGTGACCTATGTCGGCCACATCCAGGTTGCGACCCTTGAACTGGAACGCGGACGTCCGCGCGGCGACCTTGAGATCAACGAACTGCGCCAGCTGATTGAGAAGTTCCTCGGCGATGCCGTCCGAAAAATATTCGTTCTCCTTGTCATCCGACATGTTGACGAACGGAAGCACAGCGACCGAATGCGGATCGGCAGCTTTGGTCGGCGGCGCCTCGCCTCCTGCGATGGGATCGCCCTTGCGGAACGACGGCTGGCCGTAGAAGTACCAGCCGACCGCAAGCACCACCAACAACGCCGCCGCAGCGAACAGACGCTTGCTGCCGGAAGTATTGGCATCGAGTTTCAAGCCCTCGGGAGTCGCATCGAACACCCAAGCCAGCACTAGCGCAACGGGAAATCCGAGCAGAGCTACAAGTATAAAAATGCGCAGCGCCCACGGCGGCGCGTCGAACGCGGGGAAGCCGATCGATGCAGCCTGCACCGCAAGCCAGGCGACGACAAGATAGGCCGCACCGACCTTGAACACCTTGCGGCGCTTGAGTTCGGCGATCAGGCTCATGGCGTAATCACCTCGATACCCAGGCTTGGCGCGTGTGCCAACCTCGAATCGCGCGTGACCAGCACAGCACCGAGCAATCGCGCCAGCACCACATAGGCGGCATCGTAAGCGGTCACGTTGCGACGCAGGGCCCACATGCCATCCAGCAGGCTGTCGTGGCGGTATTGCCGGATGCGCAAACCACGCAGCAACGCCAACAACTCACGGCTGCGACTAGGCGGAATCGCGCCCGCCAGATCCAGCTTGCGCAACGCCTGCAGTGCCTCCACTTCCATCAGCTCCGGCGCGGCCAGTGCCGTATCCGGCGCCCACAACAAATCCTCTAGCGGCTGCGGGCGGTAGCGGGCCAGCAAATCGACCACCACCGACGCATCCACGACGAGGATACGGCTCATGCCGCGTCGCGTTCTTTGCGAACGATGCCGGCGGATGACTTGCGCATGGCAAAGGGCTTGGCCTCGCGCAGGCGATTCTTGAGTTCGGCTGCCGACGGCAACGCTGCCATCTCGATGAGTTCATCGAGAATGAGATCACTGAGGCTCTTTCCTGCCAGGGCAGAACGCGCCTTGAGGACACGATGCAACGACTCTGGCACATTGCGGATTTGAATCATGACAGACATTTTGGCCACCTCTTTTCATGTGCATCACATGTTAGCATGTGGATCGCCTGTGCGGATCGACCGCGCACATCCATCGCCAGAACGATGATCAACGTGCGCAGCGCGGGCAGCACGGTGCTCGCCACCTGCACCAGCAGCCACGCGCCGACCAGATACAAGCCGGCCGTGCGGATCACGTTGCGGCGCTTGAGTTCGGCTAGGAAATTCATCGCAGTGCACCCTGTTCCGGCAACGTCACCTTGAACTCGATCTTCGCCAGTTGCTCGGGCGCGCGACCAATCCTGCGCAAGAAGGGAACCCAGCGCGGATCGCTGTGGAGCTTGGCCAGGAACGGATCGATGGAAACAAATGGCAGGCTCGGATCGTGAGCGGCGACCGACTTGTCCAGCCACTCGAATGCGCGGTCGGCGTCGCCACGGTAAGCCAGTGCGTCGGCGATCGCGTAGGGTTGGTCTTGCTCGTGCTTGGCTACCAAAGCCGCCAACGCGGCTTCCGACTCGGCCTCGCGCCCAAGCGCGTGGTAGACCAACGGCAGTCCGGCCATTCGCCATACTTCCGACGGGTCTTCCTGCATCGCTGCCAGCGCTCCGACAGCATCGCCCTTGCCCAGCAGCGCCACGCTAATGTAGTAGTGTGCGCCGACGAGACGCGGGCTCAAGGTCAGCGCGGTGCGGGCTGACTCAATCGCCTGATCCCAACGGCCAGCGGTGCAGTAGACAAGGCTCAAGTTGAAATGCTCGAGCGGGTTCGCAGGATCATGAGCGATCAAGTATCCGAAGATCGTGACGGCTTCGTCCGTCCGGCCAATGAAATCCATGAAGACAGCAGCGGGGCGCAATACATCGACGTTGGTCGGATCCAGCGCCAGCGCCCGCTGGAAGTGCTGCGCCGCTGCGGTCAAATCGCTGTCGAATTCGAGAGCAATCCGACCGAGAGACGCAGACGCCAATGCATCGCTCGGATCGTTCGCCAGCGCCTTGTTCGCAGCCTCCCGGGCCAGCCGGTAACCCTCGGCAGGGGGCCGCTCGCCCATACTCGTCTGGGCGGCGTACGCGCGTGCCAGTCCAGTCCAGGCGCGCGCCTCGCCGGGTGAGATCATCAATGACTGTTGGTACAGGGCGATCGCTTGCGCAACGCTTTCGATCGTGCCTTGGTTGGTGAGGGAATTCGCCTGCAGGATCAGCGGATAGGCCTTCGGGTCGATCGGGCGGACGGTCGGTGCCGCGCCGAGCAGCGTGATCTTGAGCTTGTCCACCACGGTGGCTGCAATCTCGTCCTGCACCTTGAAGATATCGTCTAGCGTGCGGTCGTAGGTCTCCGACCATAGATGCGAGCTGTCCGACGCGCGGATCAGCTGCACCGTGATGCGCACCTTGTCTCCTGACTTGCGCACGCTGCCTTCGAGCACCGCGGCGACGTTGAGCGCGCGAGCGATGTCGGGAATCGCGACCTCCTTGCCCTTGAACGAGAAGCTCGACGTGCGTGCTATCACGCGCAGCTTCGGCACCTTCGCGAGCAGATTGAGCAGTTCCTCGGAGATGCCATCAGAGAAATATTCCTGCTCCTTGTCCGAGCTCATATTGACCAGCGGCAGCACGGCGATCGACGGGTCCTTCTCTATGTCCGGGATCGTGGCCGCTGCAGCCGCAGGAACGGCTGCCGTCGGCACGGCCTTGTCC
>JAYTQX010000072.1:0-14485 GCA_043746455.1 Pseudomonadota bacterium | reverse complement strand
CCGCGCAGTGCTGCCTCGACCGCTTGCAGCAGGTCGGGGCGCGGCCCGTCGGTGATCGCGTACAGGCCCTGGCGCGGCAATCGCTCGTGCATGCGCTCTAGTGTAACGGTAGAATGCGCGCCTTCGATTTCCCTTCGCACATCGATTCATGAGCGCAGTCCCGCAGGCCGACACCACCCCATTCCGCAAATTCATGTGCGTGGTCTGCGGATTCATCTACGACGAAGCCGAAGGCTGGCCGCTGGACGGCATCAAGCCGGGCACGCGCTGGGAAGACGTGTCGGAAACCTGGACCTGCCCGGACTGCGGCGTGACCAAGTCCGACTTTGAAATGATGCAGATTGGTTGAACGATCAGTTCAAGCGCGGCAGCGCGGTACCCAACTCGGCCAGTTGCATGGCGATGCCGTCGGCATCCTCGGCCTGCGGCATCAGCGCGAGATAGCGCCGCAGATCCTCGCTCGCCGCGCGCACATGATCGAGCTTCAGATAGAACTGTCCGCGATCGCGGTACTCGCCGGGCTGATGCGAATCGAGCGTTAGCAGGCGATCGCAACAGCGCAGCGCCTTGTCCCATTGTTCACGTTCGCTGTAGACGCCTTTGAGATTGCGCAGCATGCGGGTGAGAATCGCGCGATGGCTGGCCGGCTCGAGCATTCGCGCGAGGCGCGCGTCGTCGATGTCGTGGGTGTCCAGATGCGTGCGTGCGCGGCGGCGCAGTTCGGCCGCGTCGAGCGAACGGCCTTTCTGGAACGGATCGAGCACGACGATGCCCTCGTCGAGCGGCAGGCGCACAAGGAAATGCCCGGGGAACGACACGCCTTCGAGCGGCACGTCGAGTCGGCGCGCGAGTTCGATCTGCACCACGGCGAGCGAGATCGGATTGCCGAGGCGGCGATCGAGCACCTCGTTGAGATAGCTGTTGCGCGGATCGTAGTAATCCTGCTCGTCGCCGCTGAAGCCGAGATCCTCGAACAGGAAGCGGTTGAGACAGCGCAGTTGCTCGGCTGGCGTTTCGGTTGGATCGAGTACCTTGCGCAGACGCTGACCATACTCCTGCAGCTGCGCTTCGTAGTCGGCCGCGGGCAGTGCGGGATATTCGTCCTTGGCGATCAGCAGCGCGGAGGAGAACAGCGGAATGTCTTCGTCCTTGGCGCCGCGCAGATGCAGCCACGGGTTTTCGAGCAGTGCTTTGTTCATTTTTTTAGTCTCCGGGCAGGAGCATGCTCGGATATTACGCGAAAGCCGCACGCGATGTGCAAAGCGCATGAACGTCAGCGAAATGCCTCAACTGCGTCATCTGCAATCCATGCGCGCGTGTTCGACTGCTGGCGCAACAATGGAAGGAATCCACAATGTGGCAATTTGTACCGCTGTCCGACGACATGCTTTACGGCGCGGGCGGCCCGCCCGGTCCGCTGGTGCCGTATCGCCTTGGAGTAGCCTGCTGGCACGCGTTGAGCGATGTCGCGCAGCCGCAGGCGGCGGCCGCACGCGGCGCGGCCGCGGACTGCGAAGCTCAGCGCTGCACCGACAGCACATCGCCGGGTTTCACGCCGAGCTTTTCGGCGATGCCGGCATTGAGTTCGAGCACGTACTGCGCGGCGCCGCTGGACGGGTAGACCGGGCAATCGTCGCCCGCGCTGTGGCAGGGCGGAGTGCGCAGCGCAGCGCTGACCAGTTTGTAATTTTGGTCAAAGTATAAAATGTCGAGCGGGATGCGCGTGTTCTTCATCCAGAACGTGCGCAGGGCCGGATCGCCGAACACGAACAGCATGCCGTGATCGTCCGCCATGCTGTCGCGGAACATCAGGCCACGCTGACGCGCCGCTTCATCGGTGGCGACCTCGATGTCGAAGCGGTGACCCTTCAATTCGACGGAAGGGCCGGCCGCATGGATCGTGCACGCGCCGAGCAGGCCCAGTGTCAATAGTGGCAAATCCAGCGATCGGGATTTGCGCATACGCTTTCCGGTAGATGAAATGGCTGGAACCAAGGGGCGACTCGTCACGGCATCAGCTCGCCGCCGATCAGAACCACATCGGCAGGCCGATGCGCGAACAGGCCGACGCAGACGACACCGGTGATTTGATTGAGCTCGGTCTCAAGTGCGGGTGGATCGGCAATTTTCCAATCGTGCACATCGAGAATGATATTGCCGTTGTCGGTGACAACGCCTTCGCGCCATACCGGTTGGCCGCCCAGCTTGACGATCTCTCGTGCGACATGGCCGCGCGCCATGGGGATCACTTCGATCGGCAGCGGAAACCTGCCGAGCACCTCGACACGCTTGCTCGGATCGATCATGCAGACGAACTTGCGCGAGGCCGCCGCGATGATCTTCTCGCGCGTGAGTGCCGCGCCGCCGCCCTTGATCAGGTTTTTCCTGCCGTCGCATTCGTCAGCCCCATCGACGTATAGTGGCAGCTCGCCCGCGCTGTTGAGATCGATTACGCGGATGCCCAGCGCCTGCAGCGCCGCCGTGCTTTTTTCCGAACTCGACACCGCGGCCTTAATGCGCTCGCGGATTTTTCCGAGTTCGTCGATGAAGTGCGCGACCGTCGAACCGGTGCCGACGCCGACAATGCTGCCGTCTTCGACGTAGGCGACGGCAGCCTGCGCGGCGAGGCGTTTTTGCTGCTCCTGCGCGGTCATGCGGCTGCGCCTTCGAGCGAGAGGATAAAATCCCATTGGGCTTTGGTCACCGGCAGCACCGACAGCCGATTGCCGGCGCGCACCAAGGCGAAACCGTCGAGTTCGCGCCGATCCTTCAACTCGGTCAAGGCGATCACGCGCTTCAGCTTGCGCTTGAACTTCACGTCGACCAGCGACCAGCGCGGCTGCGCGCGCGTGGACTTGGCGTCGAAGTAATCGCTTTTCGAATCGAACTGGGTCGGGTCGGGATACGCCGAAGCGACGACGCTAGCGACGCCGGCCACGCCGGGCTCGGCGCAACTGGAGTGATAGAACAGCACGCCGTCGCCGGCACGCATCGCGCGAATGAAATTGCGCGCCTGATAGTTGCGCACGCCGCTCCACGGCTCGGTCTTTCGCTGGCGCAAGTCGTCGATCGAAAATTCGTCGGGCTCGGATTTCATCAACCAGTAGTTCATGGGCTGGTCTCAGGAGCGGTGCAATCGATCAATTCGCGCTCGGTCGCGATGTAGTCCATCGGTACGTCCCAGGTCTGACGCTCGAGCGCGGGCAGTTCCTGGAAACTGTAGCCGATTCCGACGAGCAACGGGGATGCAGGACGCGGCGCTTCGCGCAGAAAGGCAAAGCTGCGATCGTAATAACCGCCGCCGCTGCCGAGGCGATGCCCACGCCGATCGAACGCGATCAGCGGCACCAGCACGAGTTCGATCGCGCGCGGTGCGAGCAGGTCGGTTTCCGCGCACTGCGGTTCAGGAATGCCATAACGATTCGCGCGCAAGGTCGCATTCGGCAGCAGCGGCGCAAAGCGCAGGAGGTGACCCTTGGCGATGACTGGCAAGTGATAGTGCTGGCCGCGCGCGCGCAGGCGCGCGACGGCGGCATGCAGCGGCAACTCGCCGCCGACCGCCCAGTAACCGGCCACGCGCTCATCAACGAGAAATTCCGGCAGTTGTTCAAGACATTCGACGACGGCGCTTGCTGCGGCGATGCGCTGCGTCGGCGTCAGCTTCGCGCGTGCCTCGCGCAAGCGCGCACGCAGCGAGTCTGGGGATTGCGGATTCACGCCGCGGTCCAGCGGGAGCGCGACATGCGCAAGGACTGCGCAAAAAGCACGTCCTCCGCGATGCCGGTGCACACCGAACGACCTTGATCCCGAGGATCAGGTGGGAAGGCTCGCGGATCGTCAGGCTTTCCGCTCATGGCGGACATGCGCACGGATCTTGGCACTGCCATCCCGGGGTCGTATATAGGAACAAGGCAATATTGTTTGGTGCGCTTATCGTGCACCGCAGGGGACGCGTTGTTATCTTACCGGCGTCGCGAGTGCGCCATCAAGCTTTGCGCGCAGCGCGTGCAGATGCTGTGCCAACGCACCGCCGTCGATTTCGTCGCGTTGTTTCAATTGCATCAACTCGTGCGCGATGTTCAGGCCCGCCATCACCGCGATGCGGTCGACGCCCTGCGTGCGCGTGTTGCCGCGCACTTCGCGCATCTTGCCGTCGAGATACGTCGCCGCCGCGAGCAGGCCGGGGCGTTCCTCGGGCGTGCAGGCGATCAGGAATTCGCGATCGAGAATGTTTACCGCAACCGGTGTGGCTTCGCTCACGCGTTATTCTCCAGCGAGCGCAGGCGCACGATCATCGCCTCGACCCGCGAGCGCGCCTGCTCATTCTTGGCGAGCAGACTCTGGCGTTCGGCATTCAGCTGTTCCTGGCTGGTGCGCAGGCTGCGGTTCTCTTCGCTGAGGCGATGAACGATATCGAGCAGGCGATCCAGACGTGTGCTGATATCGGCAAGATCGGTGAGTGCGGCGGCAGTTTGCGGCATTGGCAGACTATATGCGCGCTACCGCGGACGGTCAACGCACGCGCGGCGGCCGGCGCCCGGCCGCTGCTACAATAGCGTATTCCCCACAGCGATCGATCATCTGGCGTGACTGTTCCGATTACCTACGCCGAGCTGGGCGAAATCCTCGCCCGGGCGCATTTCGGCATTGACGCAAGCAACTTGCACGGCTCGCTGACCGGCTATCTCTGCGGCGGCGGCAGCGCCGATGCGCAGCACTGGCTGGACGCGCTCGAACTCGAGCCCGATGAGGTACGGTCCGAGGCGATTCCGCCGGCCGTGCTCGAGCGCTTGTACGCCGAATGCGCTGGCTGGCTCGACGATCCCGAGCTCGGCTTTGAGCCGCTGTTGCCGCCCGCGGACACGGCGCTTGAAGTGCGTGCGGAGGCCCTGGTCGACTGGTGCCGCGGCTTTCTCGGCGGCCTGGGTCTGGCCGGCGGCCATCAGGACGCGCTGTCCGCCGAGGCGCAGGAAATCCTGCGCGACTTCGCCGCCATCGCGGGTACACGTTTCGAATACAACAATGCCGAGGAAGACGAAAGCGCGCTGACCGAGGTGATCGAATTCATCCGCGTCGGTGCTTTGCTGCTGCATGCCGAGCTGCACGCTGCGCCTACTGCGGGCGCGACGTTGCATTAGGGGCAGATTTGCTCGCGGCGTAGGTGTAGGGACAGGTTTTGCGCAGGACACTTTTGTACTTTTATCATTTTATCTTTTCCGGACCTTCGCCATCGCACCAGCATCCATGATCGACCGCAAGGAATACGCCCGCCGTCGCAGGCAGCTGATGCGCATCATCGGCGACGATGCGATCTGTATCGTGCCGGCCGCGCCGGAGCGTCTGCGCAACAACGACAGCCACTATCCCTACCGCCAGGACAGTGATTTCCAGTATCTGACCGGCTTTCCCGAACCCGAGGCGGTGCTCGCACTGATCCCTGGCCGCGAGCACGGCGAAACGATCCTGTTCTGCCGCGAGCGCGATCGCGAGCGCGAAGCCTGGGACGGTGCGCGCGCCGGTGCGGAAGGCGCGGTGCAGGGTTTTGCCATGGATGACGCGTTTCCGATCGGCGACATCGACGACATCCTGCCGGGCATGATCGAAGGCCGTTCGCGCGTCTACTACCACTTCGGCCGCGACGCCGAGTTCGACGTCAAGCTGATCGGCTGGGTCAACCGCGTGCGCGGGCAGATCCGCCAGGGTGCGCGCGCGCCGCACGAGTTCGTCGCGCTCGGCCACATCCTGCACGATCTGCGCCTGTACAAGACGCGCGACGAGCTGCGCGTGATGCGCAAGGCCGCGAAGATCGCCGCCGAAGCGCATGTGCGCGCGATGCGTGCGACGCAGCCCGGCATGAACGAACACGAGATCGAGGCCGAACTGCTGCACACGTTTCGCCGGCGTGGCGCAGTTGCGTCCTACGAGCCGATCGTCGGCGGCGGCGCCAACGGCTGCGTGCTGCACTACCACGCGAACAACGCGCCGCTCAGGGACGGCGACCTGCTGCTGGTTGACGCGGGCGCCGAAGTCGAGTGCTATGCCTCGGATATCACGCGCACCTATCCGGTCAACGGCCGCTACTCGCCGGCGCAGCGTGCGCTGTACGACATCGTTCTCGCGGCGCAGCGTGCGGCGATCGCCGAGGTGCGCGCGGGCCACCCATTTATCGCCTATCACGATGCCGCGGTGCGTGTGATCACCGCGGGCCTGATCAAGCTCGGCCTGCTCAAGGGCGGCGTCGACAAGAACATCCGCGAGCAGACTTATCGACGTTTCTATATGCACAAGACCGGACACTGGCTCGGCCTTGACGTGCACGATGTTGGCGACTACCGCATCGACGGCGAGTATCGCGAACTCGAACCCGGCATGGTGGTGACGGTCGAGCCCGGCATCTATATCGCAGCCGATGCAAAAAACGTCGCGGCGCAATGGCGCGGCATTGGTATCCGCATCGAGGACGACATCGTGGTTACGCGCGGCGAGCCCGAAATCATCACCGCCGCCGTGCCCAGCGACCCGGACGAGATCGAGGCGTTGATGGCGAAAGCAGAAAATCGCTCCGCGAAGGACGCCAAGAACGCAAAGAAAGCATGAAAACGGAATTTCTTCATGGAATATTTCGCGTCCTTTGCGTCTTTTGCGGTGGCGTTCTTTTTCTTCTTGCATCTGCTAAAGGTGCAGCCGCTACGCAGTCCGTGAACTATGGCCTGTTCGGCGATGTGCATGTGGCCAGACCAGCAGGCGAACCGCGGCGCACGATCGTTTTCATCTCCGACAGCGAAGGCTGGAACACGCGTGAGGAAACGCTGGCCAACGCACTCGCCGCCGATGGCACTCTTGTGTTCGGCATCGATCTGCCGGCCTATCTGAAACAGATGCTGTCGATCAAGGACGCGTGTTCGTTTCCGTCCGCGCACATCCAGGAGATGAGCGACTGGATGCAGCGCCACCAGAATCTGAAAAATTTCACTTATCCACTTTTGCTTGGCGATGGTGCGGGCGCCGCGTTTGCCTACGCGGTCGATGCGCAGGCGCCGAAAGGCACGTTCGCCGGGCTCGTCACCCTGGGCTGGGATTTTTCCCTGCGCCTGCCCAAGCCCTTGTGCAAGGGCGATGCGGGCGAGATGTCCGCACCCGGCATGCACGGCGAGTTCCATATCGTGCCAGTGCCGGCGCTGCCGAATCGCTGGTTGCCGTTGCCGTTCGCAACGGGCTCGCGGCACGATGGCGCCTTTGCCGCGTTGGATACGCTGGAAAAAAAGTTGCTGCCAGCGCCAACGCAGCTGAAGGCGCAGCCGGTCGTCACTGCGGGCGAGCTGGTGCAAAATCTTGATTGGCTCACCGCGCCCGCCGTCGCTGCGAAGCCGCTGCCCGGCGACGTCGCCGATCTGCCGTTGATCGAAGTGCCGGCGCGCGGCGAGTTCGCCCAGCGCATCGCGATCATGCTGACCGGCGACGGCGGCTGGGCCGGCCTCGATGTCGCCGTGGCGGATCAACTGGCCGCGCGAGGTATCGCCGTGGTCGGCCTGAACACCTTGAAATTCTTCTGGCAGACGCGCACGCCCGACGCGGCAGCCGACGCGCTCACGCGCATCATCGGGCACTACGGCGCGGAGCATCCCGCGGCGGATTTTGTCGTCATCGGTTATTCGTTCGGCGCGGGTTTGGCGCCGGTCGTCGTCAATCGCGTGCCCGACGCGGCGCGCGCGCGCATCGCTGCGCAGGTGCTGATCTCGCCGGACGCCGAAGCCGTATTCGAAATTCATGTCGGCGACTGGTTCGGCTCCACCCATCATGAAGGTGCGCTGCCGCTGGCGCCGGAACTTGCGCGCACGAAGGTGGCGGTGATCTGCGTGCACGGCGCCGATGAAGGCGCCGACAGCTTTTGCCCCAGCATTGCCGGCAAGCCGAACGTGAAACTCGTCGAACTGCCCGGCGCGCATCACTACAATGGCGACTACGATGCGCTCGGCGCGAGCATCGCCGCGAGTCTGCCAACGAGCCTGGCGCATGCCGCAGGCAAGCAATAAGCGTGTCTTGCGCACTGCGTAACGAAAGGTTAACCGGCGATTGTTCACAGTCTACGCGTGCTGCGGCTTGGCGAGGTCCAACGAGTGCTGGGCAAGCTCGCCGCAGCAGGGCTAGAATCGGGTCGAAAGCTGATCCATCGCAGCAGATGCCGGCAGCGTAGGGCGCTAGACACCTGCGGCACTGAAAATCGATACGCGGATTGCCAAAGGAGGCTTGCCATGCGAATCCTGATTGCCAGTACCCTGCTGATCGCTGCACTGTCGGCGGGTTGCAGTTCTTCGCCGCCGCCGCCGCCGCCCCCCGCTGCCCCGGTGATCGCCAACGCCGTCACCGGCACGGTGATGCTGCGCGACCCGCGTGAGTTGAGTGCGGCCGCGAAGATCGATCTGAAAGTGGTCGATGTGGCGCAACCCGAAGTGGTGCTTGCGCAGACGACGATCACCGATGCGAGCAAGCTGCCGGTCTCCTTCAATCTGCCGATCGATCCGGCCAAGGTGGATCCGAAGCGCACCTATGCCATCGATAGCGTGCTGACCGATGGCGACCGGCGCTTCCGGCCGGTCCTGCAATATCCCGTGCTGACCAACAAGGCGTCGGCGAAGGTTGACATCCAGCTTGCGCCGGAACCGACCCCGGCCGAGAAGATGTTCGAGGAATACCGCAAGGCATTCGCACAGACCGGTACCCTCAAGTCGATCAGCGGCTCGTCGCTCAACGACAGTTCCACGACTGCGTGGGATGCGTTCCTGTCCAACGGCAAGGTGAAGGTGATGCGCGAGCTCACCGAGCTGGACGACGACAAGGGCCGCATCACCTACAAGATGGCCTATCAGAACGACAAGCCATGGGTCGTGGTGAGAGAAGAGTCGCCGGCCCATTCGAACCATGCCTATGCGACGGCCAAGGTCGGCTGGAGCGACGACGGCACTCTGGTGCTGAAGGAAAAGACTGCGAACAACCAGACCAGCGAAGTCTCTGCGGACGAAGCGAAGGCGATGTACAGCCATGCGCAGGCGGCATTGGATATGTCGCAAGGCCGCGCGCCGCCACCGAAGAAGACGGTTGCACAAACCGACACCAAGAAGAAGAAAAAGGGCAATTGACCCGGCACGCCGAGCAGGCCGGCATTGAGCGCGGCCAGATGGTGCGCCGTCTCGGGTGAGTGAGTCAGTGGCCGGTCGTCGACCGGCCCTGGTTCACGCGGCCCAACAGCACGGTCGCACCGGCGAACACGCTGGCGTCGTGCGCGGCATGCGCAAGCCCGTAAGCCATCCCGAAATCGAACACGAGATGCGCGGAGCGGTTGTAGTTGATTGCGCCGAGCAGCTGGCTGTGCGTGGCTGCACCGTGTTGCTGCGTACCGGAAAGCTCCACTGCTGCGCCCCAGCTTTGCATCAGTGACCAGGACACGGCGCTCGCCCACACGCTTTGCCAATTCGACACGCCAGGCGCGTGCGTGGTGTAGCGTGTGCCGCCGGCGTTCAGGTCGATATGTACGGGCCCGGCGTCGACGCTGAAGATGCCATTCACGATCGTCGCGGGCTTGCCCAGGCCGAGATCATGCGCAGCAGTCGGCACGATTTCACCGGCTTCGAATCCGAATGCGGCGTGCTCGCTCAGCGGAAACGACTGCTTCCATTCGACACTGAGGTCGCCGATGCCACCGCTGGTCTTCGCTCCGACCGGTGAGCTGGTGACGAAGGCATTGCCGCCGACGAGGATGCCGTAGTTTTCCCCAATCGCATATTTGACCAGCCAGGGCACGGAAGCGCTATGTGAATTGTCATCGGCGTGCGTGTAAAGACCGCCGAACTCGCCTTCGATCCAGCCCGGATTAGGCAGACTGGCGGGGTTGGAAACGGTCGGCCGATACGGCGTGACGGTGGGTTCGCTGTCGGGGCTGTCGTCGTCCGCGGTCGCGCGCATCGGCACGCCCAGCAGGAGCAGCACGCAACTTGCGGTGATGCGGGCGGAGCCGAAGCGAAGGCGCATCTCGCTCAAGCGACGCGGCGCTGGCCGTGGCGTTTGAGATGCACGAGCAAAAGCGAGATCGCGGCCGGCGTGACGCCAGCGATACGCATCGCCTGCCCCAGCGTTTGTGGTTGGCTGCGTTTCAGTTTCTGCAGCACCTCGGCGGAAAGGCCATGCACCTGCGTGTAGTCGAACGCGGCAGGAATGGCGGTTTCCTCGTGGCGGCGTTGACGCGCGATCTCTTCGTTCTGGCGTTCGAGATAACCCGAATACTTGGCCGCGATTTCTACCTGCTCGGCGACGCCCGCATCGTCCACCCCGGGACCCAAGGCGGCGACCCGCATCAATTGCGCATAGTGGAGTTGCGGCCGGCGCAGCAGATGGAGCGCATGCGTTTCGCGCGAGACGCTGATGTCGAGCGTTGCCGCAAGCTCGGCCCCGAGCGCATTGCCGGGCGCCGCCCAGATCGCGGACAGGCGTGCGCTTTCGCGTTCGACCGCATCGCGCTTGCGACAGAACGCGGCGTGGCGTTGCGCATCCAGACTGCCCAGCTCGAAGCCTTTCTCGCTCAGGCGCAGATCGGCATTGTCCTCGCGCAGATGCAAGCGATACTCCGCGCGCGAGGTGAACATGCGATACGGCTCGCTGGTGCCGTTGGTGATCAGATCGTCGATCAGCACGCCGATATAGGCTTCATCGCGGCGCGGCGTCCACGCTTCCTTGCCGGCGGCTGCACGCGCGGCATTCAGACCCGCGATCAGGCCCTGCGCAGCGGCTTCCTCGTAGCCGGTCGTGCCATTGATCTGGCCGGCGAAGTAGAGCCCGTCGAGCGCCTTGGTTTCCAGCGAGGCCTTCAATCCGCGCGGATCGAAATAGTCGTACTCGATCGCGTAGCCCGGCCGCGTGATATGCGCGCGCTCGAAACCCTTGATCGAACGCACCAGATCGAGCTGGACGTCGAACGGCAGCGACGTGGAAATGCCGTTCGGATAAATCTCGGTCGTGTTGAGGCCTTCGGGCTCGATGAAAATCTGGTGCGAAGACTTGTCGGCGAAGCGCACCACCTTGTCCTCGATCGATGGGCAGTAACGTGGGCCAATGCCTTCGATCTTGCCCGTGTACAGCGGCGAGCGATCCAGTCCAGCGCGGATGATGGCGTGCGTGCGCTCGGAGGTATGCGTGATCCAGCACGGCACCTGACGCGGATGATCCTCGACCGAGCCGGCAAACGAGAACACCGGCGGCGGCGAGTCGCCGGGCTGCTCCTGCAAATCTGTATAGTCGATGCTGCGTCCGTCGATCCGTGGCGGCGTACCGGTTTTCAAACGGTCGACTGTGAACGGCAGTTCGCGCATACGCGCGGCGAGGCGGGCGGCGGGCGGATCGCCGGCGCGGCCGCCGGCATAATTCTCGAAACCGATATGAATCTTGCCGGCGAGAAAGGTGCCGGCCGTCAGCACCACGGTCGCGGCACTGAAACGCATGCCCATCTGGGTGACGACGCCCGTCACCCGATTGCCCTCCAGGGTCAGATCGTCGACTGCCTGCTGGAAAATCTGCAGATTCGGCTGGGTTTCCAGTCGCTGGCGGATATAGGCCTTGTACAGCGTACGGTCGGCCTGGCAGCGCGTCGCCCGCACCGCCGGTCCTTTCGACGCGTTGAGAATGCGCCACTGGATGCCGGCGCGGTCCGCGCCTTTCGCCATCACGCCACCCAGCGCGTCGATTTCCTTGACCAGGTGACCCTTGCCGATGCCGCCGATCGCCGGATTGCAGCTCATCTGGCCCAGCGTCTCGATGTTATGGGTCAGCAGCAGCGTACGCGCACCCAGGCGCGCGGCGGCAAGCGCGGCTTCGGTGCCGGCATGACCACCACCGACCACAATGACATCGTATTGAGTGCTGTTGATCTGCATGATCCGCGATTCAGCCGGCGACACGCCGGTTAGCAAACCCGTTGATTCCACCCCTGTGTCGGTGGTTTCTCCGTCGGCAAGCATACCAAACTCGGCTTGGCATGGTTTCTGCTGTTATTGCTCCGCACTCAGTGCAACGCACAGCTTGCGCGTTCGGCGCGCTGTCAATTGGGCTCAGGGGCCGATTTGCGTCTGCACGCGAGGAAGCAGGTAAGGGACGAAAGCGGAAGGGATTTCAGGAAGAAAGGCTGGCGCCCGGCGGTCTTAGGAACAGGGGGAATCCAAGAGGACCGTATGCCGGGCGCCAGTAACCCAATTCTGCGACGACAGATTGCACGCAATCGTGCCCAACTTCAAGGGCACGTCAGGCCCTTCTTTGCGAGCTTAACGGCTCCGAATGTCGCAAACTGTGATTGCGCGCGCAGTGTAAATCACACAGCAATTTTAAATGTGAATGACGCATAAAGCCGCAGTTCGCGTCAGGTTCTGACCTCTGGCGTCACTGGGGATTCCGTTGTCGCTCGTGCAAGCGAGTCAGCGGTTGGCACAAACTATGCTGCCGGATATTCAGGGTGTGACGTCTTAAATTCTAGGAAAGAGGATTAGTTATGTTCGCCGTAGGTTCCACCGGTACCACAAATCAGATCTTTATGTGCCACGACCTGATGGTCGAGCTTGGGCGCCTTGATATGGCAATGGAAGAGGCCTGCAGCCGCGGCGGCACCGACGATGAGAACGTGCTCGAAAGCCTGCAAGCCAAGCGCGACCATGTTGTGGCAGCGTTGAGCAAACTCACGCAGCAAGGCTGAGAATCCTTCCGCCGCAGGATGCGGCAGGCGGGTACGACACACCGTTCAAAGCAAGGAAGCGTCAGTTGTTGCAGGTGCGGGACAGCCAACAAACGCGGCCGCCATTTCCGTAGAATCGGCGCATGACGAACGCTGACACTGCGCCACCGCGATTTGCGGCATCCGCAACTGCCGTGGACGATCCGGTCCCCGGCCAGATCAATCTCGATACTATCGAGCGCGCTGCGGCGCGCATCGCGCCGCATATTGCGCGGACGCCGGTGCTGCGCGCGCGCGGGATCGATGCCCTGGCGGACGCCGCTCTCATCTTCAAGTGCGAGAATTTCCAGCGTGCCGGCGCGTTCAAATTCCGCGGCGCCTGCAACGCGGTATGGTCGCTGTCCGCCGCCGCCGCCGCGCATGGTGTGATTACCCACTCCTCCGGCAATCACGGGGCTGCGCTCGCGCTCGCGGCGCGCACGCGCGGAATCGCGGCGCATGTGGTTGTGCCCGAGGGCGCGGTGAAATCCAAACTTGCTGCGATCGCCGCCTATGGCGCCACCTTGCACACCTGCGCGCCGACCTTTGCTGCGCGCGAAGCGACCACCGAGCGCCTGCGCCTGCAAACCGGCGCAACCCTGGTGCACCCATTCACCGATACTGCGGTTATCACAGGCCAGGGCACGGCCGCGTTGGAACTGCTCGATGAAGTCGGCGAAGTCGACGCACTGATCGCGCCAGTCGGCGGCGGCGGACTCATCGGCGGCAGCGCGATTGCGGCTATGGCACGCGATCCGCGCGTGCAAATATTTGCGGCTGAACCCGAGGGCGCGGCGGATGCCTACGAATCGTTGCGCCGCGGCGTGCGCGTCACCGATATCGTGCCGCAGACGATCAGCGACGGCCTTCGCGGCACGATCGGCGAAATCAATTTCCGGCTGATGCGCCAATACGAGGTGCGCGTACTGCCGGTCAGTGACGCGGAAACGGTTGCGGCGATGCGCCTGATCTTCGAGCGCATGAAAATCGTGATCGAACCGTCCTCGGCCACCGCGCTGGCGGCGGTGCTGCGCCATCGCGAACATTTCCGTGGCCGCCGTGTCGGCGTGATTCTTTCCGGCGGCAATGTCGATCTGGATCATCTGCCGTGGTAATTCGGTCTACTATCCGGTGCCGACCACCAACTCATTCCTCGACAACCAATCCAGAGAGCACCGATGAGCAATGCGCAAGCGCAAGCCGCCGATAGCAGCGTCGCCCTGATCCAGCGCTATTACGCCGCGTTCAACGCCGGCGATTGGAACGGCATGCTCGAATGTCTGAGCGACGATGTCGTGCACGACACCAACCAGGGCCGGCGCGAGGCGGGTAAGCCGGCGTTCCGCGCATTTCTTGCGCATATGGAGCGCTGCTATCGCGAGCAGTTGCGCGATATTGTGGCGATGGCCAGCGACGACGGCGCGCGCGCTGCCGCGGAGTTCGTCGTGCATGGCAGCTATCTCGTCACCGACGAAGGTCTGCCGCCGGCGAACGGGCAGAAATATGTCCTGCCCGCCGGTGCTTTTTTCGATGTGCGCGGCAACCGCATCGCGCGCGTGACCAACTATTACAACCTGCCGGACTGGACCGCGCAGGTGGCCGGCAAATCCTGATGGCCGCGTCGCGAGCGAGGGTGGCGGCGCAAACCGCCACGCAAGAATCCGCTCCGCGCGAGCCGCGCAAGCGCTGCTTCTGGGCCGCGGGCGACGATGCGGCGATGTGCGCCTATCACGACCG
>JAYTQX010000071.1:0-11647 GCA_043746455.1 Pseudomonadota bacterium | reverse complement strand
CCGAGGCTCAAACCCGAAATGATCCGGTTGCGGCGCGGAAAGTGTTTGGCGTGCGCTGGCGTGCCCGGTGGGAATTCGCTGACCAGTGCGCCGTTCGCGACGATGCGCTCGGCGAGTTTGGTGTGCTGGCGCGGATAAACCAGATCGATGCCGGTGCCGAGCACCGCGATGGTCGCGCCGCCGACATCGAGTGCGGCCGTGTGCGCGGCGCCATCGATACCTTCGGCGAGACCGCTGGTCACAACATTGCCGGCCTCGACAAAGGCGCGCGCAAAGGCCTTGGCGTTGGCCAACCCGCCCGCGCTGGCGCTGCGCGAACCGACGATCGCAATCTGCGGCGACCACAGTTTTGCCGGATCGCCGGCGACGAACAGCGCCGCCGGCGCGCTCGCGATATCGCGCAGCAGTACCGGGAAATCCTCGGCGCCGTGCACGATCAGATAATGGTCGGCTGCGGCCAGCCAGATTTCGTCCTGATCGAGCGCGTCCTGATCGGGCGCGGCGAACCATGCGCGCGCAGCCTCGGGTGCGTCGCGCCGCGCCTGGGCCAAGGCAGCAACCGCATCGCCATGCTTGGCGAGCAAGGCGCGCACAGGCGCGGCACCGAATCCGGGCGCGCGCAGCAGGGTCAGCCAGGCACGGGTCTGCGCGGCGGAGAGATCGGTGGGCATTGGGCGCCTGCTTCCATGGCGAACCGAATGAACCGGCTAGTTATGATCCGGATCGTAGAGCGGATCGAGCAGATGCACCGGACGCACGCCATCCATGATCAGACCGTAGCTGACGTGGTCGAAGGTGCGGAAGATCATGACGTGGCCGACGTATTCCTCGGGCAGCTGTACTTTGGCCTCACCGGGATGCAGGAATTTCTTCGCACTATTAGTGGGATAGTCCGTGTAATCCTTCACCACTTCGCCGTGATGGAAGATCGAATACGTTTGCCCGTTCTCGACGCCGTCGGCCGCGCCATGCGACAACGCGACGACCGTGTTGCGCCCGGCCACCATCCAGCCCGACGCATCGACCGTATCGGTGAACGCAATGACGCGCATGCCATCCGGCACCTGTTTGGGCGGGTGCGGCACGTAGGAGGCATCGTAAGGTTTATCGTCGATCGGCAGAATGAAATCGCCCGGCCGAATTTCCAGATCAGAGGTAAGCACAAGCACCGAGGCGGGATCGCCCGCGTGCGTGACGCGCACCGTGCCTACCTGCAGCGCTTCGTAGCCGAGGAAGTTGACCTTGCCGGCGAGACTGAATTCCTGCGGGCCGTGATGCCAGATCATGTCGTCGCGGTACTGGTGCGAGAGGTCTTTGTCGTCGGTGGAATCGCGATAGAAGCGCTGCGGCGCCGCGTCGCGCGGCACGATTTCGTAGTAGCGTCCGAGCGTGCGCACGATGGCAAGCTGTTCGCCCGGCTGTGCGCTCAGACCGCGCACATAGGCAAGCTGTCCCGGCGTGGCGCGCAGACGCGCGTCTTCGGCGCCGACGACGTGCGGTGCGTTCTTGTAGTCGTCCTCGCCAATCATGCGCGTGCGCTTGAGGAACTTTTCGATGGCCTGCAGCGGAATGGGTTTGATCGCGTCCTCAAGCTGCTCGACGCGGGTGTGCGGGCCGAAGCCCGGGCGCAGATGCGGACGACCGTCGAGATAGGCGAGGTTGATCACGTCGCCCGGAAAAATCAGATGCGGATTCTTGACCTGTGCGTTGGCCTGCCAGACTTCGGGCCATTCCCAAGGGCGCTTCAGAAACTTCGCCGCAATGCCCCACAGCGTATCGCCCCTGCGCACGACGTACGTATCCGGGTGATTCGCAACCAGTTCGACGTTCGCGGCGTAAGCAACAAGCGTCACCAAGAAGCCGGCGAAGATCGCAGGTAGTCTTTTAAGCATGGCGGCTAACAACCTGATTTTCCCCAAGGACTGTGTGAGTGTAATGCAAATTTAGCGAAAAAAAACCACGATTTCCGGCAGACTTTGGGCAACCCATCACGCTCCGCGGCGCGCATGGTTGCCGCGTTGGCGCGAAACGGGCCGGGTGCGGTCGCGTCCGCCGGGCGATTGACGTACAATTTCAGCCCGCTACAGCAACGTTTGCACGAGCATGAACCGGCTTCAGATTCTCGAATATCCCGATCCGCGCCTGCGCACCAGGGCGCAGCCCGTGACCGTGTTCGATACCGCGCTGCAGACCCTGATCGACGCCATGTTCGAGACCATGTATGCCGCGCCCGGCATCGGCCTTGCGGCCAGCCAGGTGAACGTGCACAAGCAGCTGCTCGTGCTCGACGTGTCGGAGGAGAAAGACCAGCCAATGGTGCTGATCAACCCGAAGATCGTCGCCAGCGAAGGCAGCCAGACCTATCAAGAAGGCTGTCTGTCGGTGCCGGGCATCTTCGCCGATGTCGAGCGCGCCGACAGTATCGTGGTCGAAGCGCTGGACCGCCACGGCAAACCGCAGAATTTCGCGGCCGATGGTCTGCTCGCTGTGTGTATCCAGCACGAAATGGATCATCTGGTCGGTAAGCTTTTCGTCGATTATCTCTCGCCGCTCAAGCGCGAACTCGTGCGCAAGAAGCTGGACAAGCAGCGCCGCGCGGCCGCGGAAGCCTGAGCGTGACCCAACGGCTGCGGCTGGTGTTCGCAGGAACGCCCGACTTCGCCGTCCCGCATTTGCACGCCTGCCGCCGCGACGGTGTGGAAATCGCCGCCGTGTATACCCAACCTGATCGTCCTGCCGGACGTGGGCGCAAACTCACGCCCAGTGCGGTCAAGCAGGCGGCGCTGCAAGCCGGCCTCAGCGTCGAGCAACCTGAAAATTTCAGGGAGGTCGGCGCGCGCGAGCGGCTTGCCGCGTTCACCCCGGACCTGATCGTCGTTGTTGCCTACGGCTTGATCCTGTCGAAGAAAGTGCTCGCGATTCCACGCCTCGGCTGCTGGAACGTGCATGCTTCGCTGTTGCCGCGCTGGCGCGGTGCGGCGCCGATCCAGCGTGCGCTGCTGGCCGGCGACCGCGAGACCGGCATATGCCTGATGCAGATGGAAGCCGGGCTCGACACCGGGCCGGTGCTGCTGCGGCGCGCGCTGCCGATTGCGCCCGACGATACCGGCGGCACACTGCACGACACGCTTGCCCGGCTCGGCGCGCAGGTATTGGGCGAAGGGCTGGAACGGGTGCTGCAAAGCGCGGCTTTGCCGCCTTCGCCGCAATCCGAGCAAGGGGCGACGTATGCCCACAAGCTGGACAAGGCCGAGGCGCGCCTGGACTGGAACGAATCCGCGCTCGCGCTGGAACGCAAGGTGCGCGCATTCGATCCCTGGCCGGTGGCGGAAGGCGACGTGGCAGGCGAAACGCTGCGCGTGTGGAAGGCGCGGGATTTAGGACGCGTGACGCGGCCGGTACAACCAGGGGCACTTCTTGCGGCGACGCGCGAGGGCATCGATATCGCCTGCGGCCACGGCGTGCTGCGCATCCTCGAACTGCAGCGCGCCGGCGGCCGGCGGATCACGGCAGCGGACTACCTCAACGCGCGCCCGGAATTGAAACAGACTGCCGCAATAACGCAGGGCCCATGAGCGCGCCCGCGCTGGGAGCTGCGAATGTGCGCGCTCTCGCCGCAGAGGCGCTCTCGCGGATCGTGCAGGGCGACTCGCTGCGCGCGACATTTGCCACATTTTCCACAAAGTTGCACGACGCGCGCGATCGCGCTCTGCTGTCGAGCCTGCTGCACGAAGGCGCGCGCTGGTGGCTACGCTACGATGCGGCGGTCGCGCGCCTGCTCGAGCGGCCGTTGCGCGACGGCGACGCACATGCGCTGGTCGTGCTCGGTCTGATCCAGCTCGAGGTGCTGCGGTTGCCGGAATACGCCGCGGTCGCGGCCACGGTCGAGGCGATGCGCGCGTTGAATCGGCCCAAGTATGCCGGCCTCGCCAATGCGCTGTTGCGGCGCTGGCTGCGCGAGCGCGTCGCATTGTGTGCAGTGCTCGATGCCGACGAAGTGACGCGCAGCGCACATCCGCACTGGCTGCTGGAGGCCTTCAAGGCGGACTGGCCCGCGGACGTCGACGCGATTCTCACCGCGAACAATGTGCAGGCGCCGCTCTGGCTGCGCGTGAACCGGCGCCGCGCAACACGCGTGGCCCTGCTCGACCAATTCGCTGCGGCGGGCGTCGCCGCGCACGCGCCGGAGCAAACCGCGGATGCGATCGTCTTGGCGCAGAGTACGGATATCACGCGCCTGCCCGGTTATGCGGAAGGCGCGTTTTCGGTGCAGGACGGCGCTGCGCAGTTCGCCGCGGACCTGCTCGATCTTGGCGACGGCCAGCGCGTGCTCGACGCCTGCGCTGCACCGGGCGGCAAGAGCGCGCAGATACTCGAACGCGCCGACGTCCATCTTGTCGCCGTCGATAGCGATGCGCGGCGTTTGCCTCGGCTGCATGAAAATCTTGCGCGCCTGCAGCTGTCCGCCGACGTGCGCGCAGGCGATGCGGCGCAGCCGGCGGCGTGGTGGGATGGCGTGCCGTTCCAGCGCATCCTGATCGATGCGCCATGCTCGGCCAGTGGCATCCTGCGCCGCCAGCCGGATATCAAGCTGCATCGGCGCGCGAACGACATGCCGGCGTTGCTCGCGACCCAGGCGCGCCTGCTTGACGCGCTATGGCCTTTGCTCGCGCGCGGCGGACGCTTAGTCTATGCGACGTGTTCGCTGCTCGCGGATGAGAACGCGCGGCAGATCGTGCGCCTCATCGCGCAACACGCGGATGCGCGCTTGAGTACGGATGCGCCGGCCGGTTGGCGCGCGCCGACGGGCGGTGGTACGCAGAATCTGCCGGGCGAGGCAGGCATGGACGGATTCTTCTATGCGGTTGTGGAAAAAGCTGATTAGTATACTTTTCCCTATTGCGCTGGCGGCTTGCGTGCAGGCGCCGGCAGCGGGTCCGTTTGCCGTGCGCGCGGCCGCGATCGAGCACGGCCAGTTGAACGCACAGATCGACTGGCAGCCGAGTGCGATTCTGCTCGATGCGCTAGATCACGGCATCGCGCTCGATTTCGCCATCACGCTCGAGGCGCAGGCGCCGGCGCTGCTGGGCTGGCAGCGCACCCTGGCGCAGACCCGCTGGCGTCGCGAGCTGCGTTATTTCCCGTTGACCCGGCAGTATCAATTGCGCGATCCGGACGGTGCGGAGACGCGCAGCTATGCCGCGCGCGCGTCGTTGATCGCGGCGATCGCCGACCTGCGCCTGGATCTGCCGGAGAGCTGGTCCGCGCCAGCGATGCAGGACGGTGCGGCACAGCGCTACAGCTTGCGCATCGCGCTCGAACGCGACAATCTGCCGGGCGCGTTGCGCCTGCCTGCGCTGATCGATGCGTCCTGGCGCCTGTCCACCGGAAGCTATACATGGCCCGTGCCGCCAACCGCTGGCTGATTCTGATCCTGCGCCGCGTATTGCCGGCGCTGGCGGTGTTCGTGCTGCTGGCGGCCGCGCTGCTGCTCGCGCGCGATGCGGCGGTCGGCAGCAACCGGCTCGGCAACTACTATTCCTGGATCCTCGTTGCCTCCGCGCTTGCGCTGCTGGTGCTGATCGCGATCATCGTGCAGCGCCTCGTGCGCCTGTCGCGCGAATTGCGGCAGCGCGTGCCGGGTGCGCGCCTGACCCGGCGCATGCTGCTTATGCTGATCGCGCTGGCGGTGCCGCCGGTAGTGGTCGTGTACGGGTTTTCGCTGTTCTTTCTCAACGCGGCGATCGACTCCTGGTTCAATGTGCGCCTCGAACAGGGCTTGAGCGATGCGCTGGAGATCGGCAAGGCGTATCTCGACGAACGCCTGCATACGGCCGAGCAGACCGCCACGACCATCGCGCGCGACCTGGCCGACGTGCCCAACGCAGGGCTGCAAGCGCGCATCGACAGCGCGCTCGATGCGCAGGGAGCCACCCAGTTGACCGTGTTCGGCGACAACCGTGCCGTGCTGGCGACGCAGAGTTCGGACCCGCGCTTCCTCAATCCGCTCTATCCGGATTCGGCCGCGCTATTGCAGATCAAGGACAGCGGGCGTTATGCCCAGGCCGAACCGGTCGGCAGCGAGGACAGTCTCAAACTGCGTGTGGTAATGCCGCTGCCGGATGCCGCGCCCGGCAATCAACGTATGCTGCAGGCGCTGTTTCCGGTGCCGCCGCAGATCCAGCCGCTGACCGCGGCGGTCGAGCAGGCGAATTTCGATTTCCAGCGGCTCAAGTTCCTGCGCGATTCGCTGAAACTCACCTTCTCCCTCGTGCTGACCTTCGTGTTGCTGCTGTCCGCGCTGTTCGCGGTGCTCACCGCGTTCGGTGTCGCGCGCCGCCTGACCGCGCCGATCGGGCGCCTGGCCACGGCCACGCGTGCGGTCGGCGCGGGTCGCTACGATACTCCGCTGCCGGTGGCGAGCGACGACGAACTCGGTTTCCTGCTCAACTCGTTCAACCAGATGCAGCGCGAGCTCGAGCTCGCCAGCGCGCGCGTGTCGCGCAGCGCGCAGGAAACCGACGCGCAGCGCATGTACTTGAAGGCTGTGCTCGAGCGCCTGTCCGCGGGCGTGCTTGGGCTGGATCGCGACGGTATCCTGCGCACCGCCAATCGCGCGGCGGAATTGATCCTCGATATTCCCTTGTCGCGTTATGTCGGCCAGCATCTGGGGGTCGTGCGCAGCGAGCATGCGATCCTGGTTCCGCTGATCGACCCGATCCTCAAGCACATGCGCGAAGGCGCACGCGAATGGCGCCAGGAAATCGTGCTCGGCACGGCGGACGAAAACCCGCATGGCGAACGCCGCGTGCTGATGCTGCGCGGCGCCGAGCTGGCGCCCGCGCTGGGCAGCGATGCGGGTATTGTCGCGGTGTTCGACGATCTGACCCTGCTCAATCGCGCCCAGCGCGATGCGGCGTGGGCCGAGGTCGCACAGCGGCTCGCGCACGAGGTCAAGAACCCGCTGACGCCGATTCAGCTCGCGGCGGAGCGCTTGCGCCGGCGCTTCATCGGCCGCCTGCCGCCGGAGGAAACCGAGATACTCGATCGCGCCACGCACACGATCGTCAATCAGGTCGAGGCGCTCAAGGCGATGGTCAACGCGTTCGGCGATTACGCACGTCCGCTGCAGATCGATACGCGCGCGTTCTCGATCAATGCGCTGGCGAGCGAGGTGCTGGACCTTTACGAGAACGATCAGCGCATCCAGCTCACGCGCCAGTTCGCGGCAGGCGATCCGGGCCTGCGCGCGGACGCCGTGCGCCTGCGCCAGCTGCTGCACAACCTGATCAAGAATTCGCTCGAAGCGATGAGCGGCGAGCGCAAGCCGCATATCGAGGTGAGCACGCGCGAAGGCGCAGACGGCAGCCGCGGCTGGGTCGAACTCGCGGTTGCCGACAACGGTCCGGGCCTGCCCGCCGGTTTTGACGAGCGCTGGTTCGAGCCGTACACCACAAGCAAGATCAAGGGCACCGGCCTGGGTCTGGCCGTGGCCAAGAAAATCGCCGAGGAGCACGGCGGCAGCATGCGCGCCGAGAACCGTCCCGGCGGCGGCGCGGTATTCACCTTGCGTCTGCCGCGCGACGGTGCGGGTGCTGCGACGACATGAACGGTCTGGCGATGGAGCGAGCAACGCAAACCCGGCGCGAGCTGTGGCTGTTCCTGCTGTTTGCGCTGGTCATCCTCGGCGCGGGCATCGGCCTGCGCGATCCGTGGCCGGCCGACGAGCCGCGCTTCGCGCTGTCGGCGCGGCAGATGGTCGACAGCGGCAACTGGCTGATTCCGCACCGCGGTAGCGAGCTTTACGCCGACAAACCGCCCGCCTTCATGGCGCTGCAGGCAGCAGCTTACGAGTTGACCGGCAACTGGCGCATCGCCTTTCTGTTGCCGTCGCTGCTCGCCGCACTCGGCACGCTGTGGCTCGTCTATGACCTGGCGCGCCGGCTCTGGGATCACCGCATCGGCCTGTATGCCGCAGTCGCCCTGCTCACCGTGTTCCAGTTCGTCTATCAGGCCAAGCGCGCGCAGATCGATCCGACGGTCACGTTCTTCGTCACGCTGGCGAATTACGGCCTGCTGCGCCATTTCCTGCTCGGTCCGGACTGGCGCGCGTACTGGCTCGGCTGCTTCGCCGCAGGCCTGGGCGTGATTACCAAGGGCGTCGGCGTGCTCGCGCTGCTGATGTTCGTTCCGTATATTTTTGCCCGTTATGCACATTGGAATTTTGTCGCATCGACGTCGCGAGCGACGCTGCGCTGGCTTGGCGGCGGCCTTGCGTTTTTCGCAGCGCTCGCGGTGTGGCTGCTGCCGCTGCTGTTTGTCGTGAGTCGCAATCCGACACCGGAATATCAGGCGTATCTGCACGATATCCTGTTCCGGCAGACCGCGGCGCGCTACACCGATTCCTGGGATCACCAGCAAGCGCCCTGGTATTACCTCGGCGTGATCGCGACCGGCTGGCTGCCACTTTGGCTGACCTGGTTCGGCACTGTGCCCGCATGGTGCCAGCGCCTGCGCGCGCGCGATGCGCGCTTCCTGCTGCCGCTCGCCTGGGTCGCGCTGGTGATCGTGTTCTTCAGCATTCCGGCGGGCAAGCGCGACATGTACATCATGCCCGCGTTGCCGTGGGTCGCGCTGTGCTGCGGCCCGTTTCTCGCCGAGATCGTGCAGCGGCGCTGGTTTCGCGTCCTTGCGATCGCGTTGCTCGTCGTACTGGGTGCCGGATTTGTCGGCGCCGGCTGGTTCGCCGGGTCGGGGAAATGGAAGCTGGCGCACGATCTCGCCGAGCAACGCGGCTTCGGCGACGGCGGCGCGGCGCTGTGGTGGCTGTTAATCGCGATCGGTGGATGGCTGCTGGTCTGTGCGGCGTATTTTCGCGTGGTCCTGGGTGCCAAGGGCCTGCTTGCCGGCCTGGCGGGCCTTTGGCTGCTGTGGAGTTTCTGGGCCTATCCGCTGCTCAACGACTCCAGTTCCGCGCGCGGCCTTATGCGTCAGGCCGGCGAGATGATCGGACCGAACGCTGAGCTCGGTCTGGTCGCATGGAAGGAGCAGAATCTGCTGCTGGCCGATCGCCCGGTTGTCGACTTCGGTTTCGTCAAACCCTGGCACGAGCAGCTCGGCGCTGCGATCCGCTGGCAGGAAGCTGCGCCCGCGCAGCGCTGGATTTTCGTGCTGGCCGAGGCGATGGCACCGTGCATCGAGCAGACCCGGGCGCGCTATGTCGGTCACGCCAACCGGCGCGAATGGTGGCTGTTCCGCGCCGATGCAGTGGCCGACGCCTGCCGTGACGGCAAGATGCCGGTGCCGAATGTCGAGACGCCCAGCGATCCGAATTCCGACTGAGCTTGCTAGATTTTGGCCGAAAAAAAGGACGGCTTGTGGCCGTCCAGCAGAGTTCCGGCGCGAGCCGGAGGGAACATTCTTGTTTTTTGCGGTGTTCTTGAAACCGGGGCGTTATAGTTTGGTGTTTACAAATAGCTCGACATCGTGAAATGCCTGCCGGTGAATATACTTAAAAGGCATTGCTAATGCAATACCTTAGTTTATTCAAGTTAATTCATTGAATCTGCTGAATTATCCAATCCGCATCGAGGCTGCGATGCTTGCCTGCAACGCCTCGGCGGCCGCGCGCGGGTCCGCTGCGAGGCGAATAGGGCGTCCGATCACCAGGTAGTCCGCACCGGCGCGCAGCGCCTGCGCTGCGTCGAGCGTGCGTTTCTGATCATCTGTCTGGGTTCCTCCCGTCGCGACAGCACGTATGCCCGGACACACGCAGATCAAGCGATGATCGATATCGTTGCGCAGCTGCGCGACCTCGTGGGCGGAACTCACGACGCCATCGAAACCGGCGGCGAGCGCCTGGCGCGCGCGCGTTGTCACGACGCTGGCCAGTTCTGCGCGGATGTCGAGGTCGGCCAGATCAGCCTGGTTCAAGCTGGTCAGCACGGTGACCGCGAGCAGGCGCAGGTCGCCCTTGACGGCAGCGGCCGCTTCGAGCATCGCGCGGCTGTCGCTGTGGATCGTACAGAAGGTGACCGGATAGCGTGCCAGTCCCTTGACCGCCGCGGCGACGGTTGCCGGCACGTCGTGGAGTTTGAGGTCGGCGAAAATCTTCTTGCCGCGTCGATCGAGTTCGCGCAGCACCGTGAAATAGTCGCCCGAGGCGAGCAGTTCCAGTCCGATCTTGTAGAAACTCACGGTGTCGCCGAGGCGCTCGATCCAGGCGATCGCCTCGGCGCCCGTCGCCACGTCGAGTGCAAAAATCAGGCGTTCGTGCGCAGGGATATTTTTGGGCGTATAGACGGCCATCACTCGACTCGCAGCGCGTTGATTTTTTCCTGCCGCCGCTGTTCTCGCGGCTTGCTCCACTCGTCGCCGAACAACACCGACTCCCAGGCCCCGTAGGTCGGATTCGGCAGCACAAACCAGCGCTCGCCGATCCAGTGGAGATACGGCGCCGCCGCATCGGCGCGACCGCTGGGCGTTGGCACCACCGGGTCGACGAAATCGCCGAACTGGTCGCCGAACTGCATCAGCACGCGATAGTGCTGTGCGATCAGTTTGCGCCGACAGCCCTTGTTCGAGCCGATCTGTTCGCAACCCTTGAGCAGGGTGCCGAGACCGAGAAACGAATCGTCGCCGGCGTTGAGCGGAAAGCCCGCGCTGTCCAGATTGGCGACCGTTGCGGCATTCAAATCGCGTGCGCGGTTGGACAAGTAAAACAGCGTCACGCCGTGTTGCTCCGCGAAGCGGGTGAACTCCAGCGCACCGGGCAGCGGCTTGGCAGCTTTCTCCTTGCACCATTGCGCCCAGCTGAATTCGTCGAACTCCTTGCCCGAGCGCAGCAGACGCGCCTGGTACGGCGAATTGTCGAGCACGGTTTCGTCGATATCGAGAATAACGGCGGGCTTGAGACCTTTCAGCGCGCCGCTGCGATCGTCCTTGGCCAGCGCGTCCCAACGCGGATCCTTGAGCGCGCGCAGCAGTTTTTCCTGTGCGTTGCGATACACCTCGCGATAGACAAGATCGTGTTCGATCGCAGTCTGCGCCCAGGCGAGCGCATTGAGATCGTCGTCCGCGCCCGGCGCTTTCGGCGCGGCGGCGGCTGGCGGCGATGCCGGCTCGGCCGCAGGCGTGGCCGGCTTCGGCGAAGTTGCTGCGCAGCTGACAAGCAGGAAGGCAAGTATGGGCAAACTGACAAATGGGCGCATAACAGACTCCTGCAAGCCAAGCTCAAAGATTCACCACCAAGGACACAAAGTACACGAAGAAAGCGAAAACTTTTAGACAGCCTGCTTCGTCGCTGGGCGCCTTTCGCGTCTTTTGCGGCGGCTGTTGCTCTGATCAGTCCGCCAGCAAGCTTGCCAGACGCGCGAGATGCGAGGACGCGTGCTCGCGCCGCGTTTCGGCATCGAGCTCGGCATCGAGTCCGTCGCGATGCAGATCGGCGGCGGGCAGTTCGGCGAGAAAACGGCTCGGCTCATTGGCGACGATCTCGCCGTAGCGGCGCGACCGCGCGCAGTAGCTCAGGCACAGATTTTCGCGCGCGCGTGTGATGCCAACGTACATCAGGCGGCGCTCCTCCTCGGTGCGGCCCTCATCGATACCGGCCGCATGTGGCAGCTTGCCTTCCTCGACGCCGACGATG
>JAYTQX010000070.1:0-3808 GCA_043746455.1 Pseudomonadota bacterium | reverse complement strand
GGAGTCGATCTCTCCAAAGTGGCCGGCAGCGAACGCAAGGGCCGCATCTCGCGCGAAGACGTGCAGAAATTCGTCAAGGCGACGTTGGCCGGCGGCGCTGGTGCAGCACCCGCTGCAGCTGCCGGCGGCGGCACAGGACTCAATCTGCTGCCGTGGCCAAAAGTGGATTTCTCCAAATTTGGAGAAGTGGAAACCAAGCCGCTGTCACGCATCCAGAAGATCTCGGGGGCGAATCTGGCGCGCAACTGGGCGATGATTCCGCATGTCACGCACAACGACGATGCCGATATCACCGAACTCGAAGCGCTGCGCGTCGCCTTGAACAAGGAATACGCCGCACTGGACAAGAGCGGGGCCGGGGTCAAGTTCACCATGCTCGGCTTTCTGATCAAGGCACTGGTCGCGGGCCTGAAGAAATTCCCGCAGTTCAACGCCTCGCTCGATGCGACGGGCGAGAACCTCGTGCTCAAGAAGTACTACAACATCGGCTTCGCCGCGGATACGCCGAACGGTCTGGTCGTGCCCGTGCTCAAGGACGCGGACAAGAAGGGTATCGTCGAGAGCGCCAAGGAAATTTCCGCGCTCGCGGCCAAGGCGCGCGACGGCAAACTCGGACCCGCGGAAATGTCCGGCGGTTGCATCTCGATCTCCTCGCTCGGCGGCATCGGCGGCACATCGTTCAGCCCGATCGTCAACGCGCCCGAAGTCGCGATTCTTGGTGTGACCAAGTCGGTGATGAAACCGGTGTGGGACGGCAAAGCCTTCCAGCCGCGCCTGATCCTGCCGCTGTCCCTGTCGTACGACCATCGCGTGATCGACGGCGCGCTCGCCGCGCGCTTCACCGCGTATCTGGCGCAGCTGCTCGCCGATATGCGGCGCGCGATGCTTTGAGCTAGTTCAGGTACAACGGTGACGATGTTGCCTCAATTGCCGGAGTCTTTACGATATCCGCAAATAGAAGTGGCTGGCTCATTGCTGATCCGCCGCTTCGGCGAGCAAGAGCTTGACGTACTTTATTCAATTGAGCTGAATAGTGAACTGAAAAGATTCGTTCAGGGGAGTCTGCCGTCAGATACGTCGAGTTGGCGGGTTGCCGTCAAGCAGTCAGCTGATCAAGAGCTGCAATACTTTGCGGTCGTAAGGCTTTCGGATGGTGTAATAGTCGGCACTTGTGGCTTGATACTTAGTGCCAGTTGCAAATCTGATGGCTCTCAGAAAATCTATGCTGAGATTCGCGTAATTTTGAAAGCGCGCGACCAAACAGATAGTCATGAGCGCGGCCTACCAGTTGCTCGGGAATTGATAAAGCTCGCCGAGCAATATCATCCTAACAGCACTATCACCGCGACGGTGCACAGTAAGAATGGGGCAGCGATAGACATAGTTGCTCGATTGGGTGACTTCAGACTAGCTGATACGTGCAAAATCGCTAGTTGCCCCGAAGAGCGATGGCTAGTTTTTCATCGCTCCGCAAACAGCAATAGTATTGATCAAGAGGATTGAGGGCATGACCACGATCGAAGTCAAAGTCCCCGATATCGGCGACTACACCAATGTCCCGGTGATCGAAGTGCTGGTGAAACCCGGCGACACGGTGACCAAGGATCAGGGTCTGGTCACCCTCGAATCGGACAAGGCGACGATGGAGGTGCCCGCGTCGGTTGCGGGTGTCGTCAAGGAAATCAAAGTCAAATTGGGTGACGAGATTTCCGAGGGCACGGTCGTTGCGTTGATCGAAAGCGAAGGTAATGGCGCCGTTGCTTCCCCTGCGGAGCGGGGGAAGGTGCCGCAGGCGGATGGGGGCAAGGCCTCTCCTGTAGCTGCGGCGCCGCCGCAAGAAGCGCCCCCTTCAGTCCTCCGGACAGCTTCCCCCGCAGGCGGGGGAAGCGAAAGCGTCGCACCCAAAGCCGCCGGCGCATCCGGACGCAAGGCCGATTTCGAATGTCAGGTCGTCGTACTCGGCTCGGGTCCGGGCGGCTACACGGCGGCATTTCGCGCCGCCGATCTGGACCAGAAAACGGTACTAATCGAACGCTATGCGACGCTCGGCGGCGTCTGCCTCAACGTCGGCTGCATTCCATCCAAGGCGCTGTTGCATGCTGCCAAAGTGATCGACGAAGCCGCGCATGCAGGCGATATCGGCATCGACTTCGGCGCGCCGAGGATCGATATCGGCAAACTCGCCGCGTTCAAGAACAAGGTCGTCGCGCAACTGACCGGCGGCCTCGCCGGCATGGCCAAGCAGCGCAAGGTCACGGTGGTGCAAGGCGTCGGCAAGTTCGTCTCGCCGAACGAAATCGAAGTCGAAACCGGGGAAGGAAAAAAATTAGTATATTTTGAGAAATGTATCATCGCTGCGGGTTCGCAGGCGGTGAAACTACCGGGCTTCCCCTGGGACGATGCGCGCATGATGGATTCGACCGATGCGCTCGTGCTCACCGACGTGCCGAAGAAACTGCTCGTGGTCGGCGGCGGCATCATCGGCTTGGAGATGGCGTGTGTTTATGAAGCGCTGGGATCGCAGGTCACCGTGGTCGAGCTGCTCGATCAACTCATGCCGGGTGCCGACCCCGATCTGGTCAAGCCGCTCACCACGCGCCTCGGCAAACGTTACACCGGCATCCATCTCAAGGTGAAGGTCACCAAGATTGAAGCGACCAAGGAAGGTTTGAAGGCCACGTTCGAGGGCGAGAAGGCGCCCGAGCCGCAAGTCTACGACCGCGTGCTTGTTTCGGTCGGCCGCTCGCCGAACGGCAAGAAGATCGATGCCGACAAAGCCGGCGTCGGTGTCACCGAACGCGGTTTCATTCCGGTCGACAACCAGATGCGCACCAATGTGCCGCACATCTTTGCGATCGGCGATCTGGTTGGCCAGCCGATGCTCGCGCACAAGGCGACGCACGAAGGCAAGGTCGCTGCCGAAGTCTGCGCCGGCCACAAGAGCGAATTCGTCGCGCGTGTGATTCCGAGCGTGGCCTACACCGACCCCGAAGTGGCCTGGGTAGGCGTCACCGAAGGCGAGGCCAAGGCCAAGGGCATCAAGTATGGCGTCGGCAAATTCCCGTGGGCGGCGTCAGGCCGTGCCATCGGCATCGCGCGCACCGAGGGTTTCACCAAACTGATCTTCGACGAAGCCACGCACAAGATCATCGGCGCGGGCATCGTCGGGGTCAACGCAGGCGATCTGATTTGCGAAGTCGGGCTGGCGATCGAGATGGGTGCCGAAGCCGCCGATATCGGTCTCACCGTGCATCCGCATCCGACCCTGGGTGAATCGATCGGCATGGCTGCGGAAGTATACGAAGGCACAATTACCGATTTGTATATTCCGAAGAAGAAATAATTGTGCTAAGTCGGCGCCTTATCGAGGTGGCATTTTTTGTTGCTAGTTTTCCAGTGGCGGCATGCTCGTATCCTCCACCAGATTCATTAGCCGTGCGCTTACGCGACGCGAAAAATGTCTTTCTGGCTCAGGTGCAGAAAGTCGAATTTCATATCTCACCAGGGTTGGACGAAAAGCGCGCGACGCTATGGGAAGTGGCCCATGATGGGCAACCGGCTAGATCAATGTGGTGGGACGGAATCGCCGCCGTTGGCCCGATATTTCGGGGCCATCCTTCACCGACTATAAATCTTCGCTTCAGTAGTAATTGGTGCGCTGGAGTTCGGTTCTTGCCTGGAGAATGGTATCTGTTTGCTGTAGGCGATATCGGCCACGAAATTGTCGTTACGATAAGTGACATGGAAGCGGTCAGGCACATTTCTGGCCACTCGCTCCCAGAACTGCTCGAACCCGCTTTTCTGAATC
>JAYTQX010000069.1:0-13175 GCA_043746455.1 Pseudomonadota bacterium | reverse complement strand
GAAATCGAGACCCGCGATGGTTTTCGTTTCGTTCGGGGAGAAACGCAGATCGCTTTCGACGCTCGCGCTTTCGGTGATCAGCACACCGGCAAGAAACACCGCAACCCCGAAGTGAGCGAGAATCATGCCGAGCATCTCTGGCGTGTAGCGGCGTCCGCGCGGCGCGTCGCGCCAGCGCTTCAGCGCGTACAGCGCGATGCCAACGCCCACCCACAGACTCGCGGCGACGCCGGCCAGTCCGCGCAAGGCCAGCCCCGGGAACCATAGTTTGGCGATGATCGCTGCGCCGAGCGCGGGAAGCAGGGCCTTGATCAAAGTCCTCGCAGTCGCCTGCCAGTCCGCCGCCGCCCAGCGAAACATCGGCCCGAACGGCAACAGCAGCACCACCGGCAGCATCAGCAGCACGAACATGAAACCGAAGTACGGCGGTCCGACCGAGATGCGGCCTACGCCGAGCGCATCGCCGATCAGCGGATACAGGGTGCCGAGCAGCACCATCGCCGCGGCGCAGACGAACATCAGGTTGTTGATCAGCAGCAGGGTTTCGCGCGAGAGCATGTGGAACGGCTTGCCGCCCGCGACTTTCGGCGCACGGATCGCGTAAATCAGCAGCGAGCCGCCGACCACGATGCCGAGGAAAATGAGAATGAAGGTGCCGCGCTCCGGATCGCTGGCGAATGCGTGCACGCTGGTGAGCACGCCCGAACGCACCAGGAAGGTGCCGAGTAAAGAAAGGGAAAATGCGAAAATAGATAAAAGTAGCGTCCAGGCACGAAATGATCCACGTTTCTCGGTCACCGCTTGCGAGTGGATCAGCGCCGTGCCGACCAGCCAAGGCATGAACGAGGCGTTCTCGACCGGATCCCAGAACCACCAGCCGCCCCAGCCGAGCACGTAGTAGGCCCACCAGCTGCCGAGCGTGATGCCCAGAGTGAGAAACGCCCAGGCCACATTCGTCCACGGCCGCGCCCAGCGCACCCAAGCCACGTCGAGCTCGCCGCCGAGCAGGGCCGCGATCGCGAACGCAAACGCGACCGAGAATCCGACATAGCCGGTGTAGAGCATCGGCGGATGCATGATCAGCCCCGGATCCTGCAGGATCGGATTCAGATCGTTGCCGTCGGCAAGCGCGGGCAGATGACGCAGGAACGGATTCGAGGTCAGAATCGTGAACAACAGGAAACCGAATGCGATGAAGCCGAGCACGCCGAGCACGCGCGCGATCAGCGCATCGGGCAGGCGCCGGCTGAACGCGGCGACCGCCACCGTCCATACGTTGAGAATCAGAAGCCACAGCAGCAGCGAGCCTTCGTGCGCACCCCAGACCGCGGAGAAACGGTAGTACCACGGCAGCGCGAGATTGGAATTCTGCGCGACGTAGGCCACGGAAAAATCCTGCGTGACGAACGCATAAGTGAGCACGCCGAAGGCGAGCACGACGAACACGGCCTGGCCGGCGACCGCCGGCCGTGCAACGGCGATCAGCGCCCGATTGCCGCGCCAGGCGCCGAAAATCGGCAGTGCACATTGCACGCCCGCAAGCAGCAAGGCGAGGATCAGCGCAAATAGACCGATTTCAGGAAGCATGGGGAAGCAGCAGCCCGGAGTGGGTCGCTAGATTACGCGAGATGGCGAAGCGAGGCGATGGCAGCGGCCTTCCCCGCTAACGCAGGGACCGTTCGTTCTCTTCTACCCCCGCTCGCGGGGGAAGGCGGAATCGGTCTTTGCGGAAATGCTGCAGCGTGCTCTCAGGCTTTCTTCGCGTAGCCCGCGCACCAGCCCTTGGCGTTGACCGCTTTGCCGGGGAACAGCTGGCACGGACCATAGGCGGCGCTGCCTCCCTGAAAGAAGTTGCAGTTCGCGCAAGAGGAACCTGCCACATAGGCCGCCGCCTTGGCTTTGTCGACCTTGCTTGCATCTTCGGTGTAGTTGAGCGCCTGTGCGGTCGGATCGGTCGTCGCCAAATGCGGCAGATCGTCGGCGCGTGCGCCGCGCGGCAATATGCTGGCGAGAGCGACCGCACCGAGTGCCGTGCCTGCACCGACGAAGAAGCGGCGGCGGCCGCCGTCCATTTCCTGTGTAGTGGAATTGTTTACTTTTTTCATAAGTACACCTTTGCTGGCTGATGAGAACTGGCTGGCAGGCCGAATCCGATGCTCAACGCGCGCCACCGACCGGCAAGGCTCCGCGGGCGATTGGATCGAATCGCTGCCGAGTGTACGCGCAACGCCCGCTCCAATGAAGTCATGCCTTGCGATGTGGCATTTTGTCGCGAAAATTGTGCAGCCGCAAGGCAGGACGCGCGCGCTTCGGCCTGGGTATTTTAGTTATTGCCCTGCGCGGCCTTGGCAGCCTTGGCCTTGGCGATCGCGTCGGCGACTTCCTTGGGCATGTAGCTCTCGTCGTGCTTGGCCAGTACTTCGCGTGCGAGGAAACGACCGTTGTCCATCTTTCCCGTCGCAATCACGCTTTGCCCTTCGCGAAACAGGTCGGGCAGGATGCCGGTGTATTCGACCGGAGTATCGTGGAAGCGGTCGGTCACGGTGAAATCCACGGTCAGCGACGCCGGATCCCGGCGCAGCGAGTTTTCCAGCACCACGCCGCCAAGCTTGAACCCGGTGCCGAGCGGCGCCTTGCCCGCAAGCACCTCGGTCGGCGAGAACAGATAGGTCATGTTCTGACTGAGCGCGGACACGGTGAGTATCGTGGCGACGCCAACCGCGGCGAGAATCAGCGCGACGGCAATCAGGCGGCGCTTGCGCGTTGGTGTCATGCCCCGCTCCCGGGCAGAATGTTCCTTGCCGCTTCGCGCTTCAGGCGCGCGGCCAGCCCACGCAGGACGCGCCGGCGCTGCCACAGCGGGGTCAACGCATCGGCCAGCAGCACGATAGTGAACACCGCGTAGGCGCTCCACACGTAGGCACCGTAGCCGCCCATTGCGAAAAAATCAGACATGCACGGGCGCCTCGGCTTGCACGGAGGCAAGCGCGATCTGACGCACCCAATCCTTGCCGGATTCTAGTTCGAGCAGCGCTGCGCGTGAGCGCGCGAGCAGGCTGGCGAAAAAGTATACGTGGGTCGCGAGCGCCATCGTCAGCAGCGGCCATAGCATGTCGCCTGTGATATGCGATTGGCCCATCAGGCTCACTGTCGTGCCCTGATGCAGCGTGTTCCACCAGACCACGGAGTAATGGACGATCGGCAGGTTGACCACGCCGACCAGGGCGAGAAACGCTGCTGCGCGCGCCGCCTGGCGCGTGTCCTCGATCGCGTGATACAGGCCGATCACGCCGAGATAGAGAAACAGCAGCACCAGTTCCGAGGTCAGCCGTGCATCCCACGTCCACCAGGTACCCCACATCGGCTTGCCCCAGAGCGAGCCGGTGACGAGGGTGATGAAGGTGAAAGCGGCCCCCACCGGCGCACTGGCCATTGCCAGGGTTTCGGACAACTTGATCCGCCATACCAGCGCGATGAAACCGTTGGCAGCCATGAATGCGTAGACGAACAGGCTCATCCACGCGCATGGCACATGCACGTAGATCATGCGGAACGATTCGCCCTGCTGGTAATCCGCCGGCGCGACGACAAGGCCGCCATACAAACCGATCGCGCCCGTAATCAGGGCGATTGCGTACAACCACGGCTGCATGCGCCCGGCAACGCGATAGAACGTGGGCGGCGAGCCGAGTTTGTGGAACCAGAGGAGGAGTAGGTTCATAACGGATTTTTTTCGTCATTCCAGCGAAAGCTGGAATGAGAATGGGAATTCCTACGTCAGTGATATTTTCAACGCCGTCGCCGTTGCCAGCGGGGCGAGCACCAGCGCCAGCGCAAGCCAAGCGCCGAGCCACAGCAACGGCGCGACATAAGGCAACCCTGACTGCGCCGCATTGCAGGCGCCGGCGCCGAAAATCAAGACCGGCATGAGCAAGGGCAGCACCAGCAGAGTCAAAAGCATACCAGAGCGGCGCATGCCGACCGTGAGCGCGACGCAGATCGCACCGATCAGACTCAGCAGCGGCGTCGCCAGCGCGAGCGCGGCGAGCAGCACCGGCAGCACGGCATCGGGCAGATGCAGCAACAGGGCGAGCAACGGTGCGATCAGGATCAGTGGCAGGGCCGTGGTCAGCCAATGGATCGTGATCTTGCATGCGAGCAGCAGCGAGAGCGGGTGTGGCGAGAGCACGAGTTGTTCAAGCGAGCCGTCATCGAGATCGCTGCGGAACAAACCGTCGAGCGAAAGCAAGCCGGCGAGCAGCACGGCAACGAAGATCGTGCCCGCGGCGATACGTTCGAGCACGGCCGGTTCGGGACCGAGCGCGAACGGAAACAGCGCGACGACGATGATCGCGAACAGCAGTGGGTTCAGCGCATCGCCACGCCGGCGCCAGGTCAGCGCAAGGTCGCGCCGAAGCAGCGCCACGCACGCGGCGGAAGTCGTGCCGGGCCTCACCGGATTTCTCCAGCGGCCTGATTTGCCTGCTGTCCCGAGTCCCGAGTCCCGAGTCCCGCCTTCAATGCAATCCGGCGCGGCGTGCCCGAGGTATAGGCATACGCACCGTGTGAAGTAATCAATGCCGCGCCGCCACGCCGTGCATGCGTTTCCAGCAGACGATTGACCAGACCGATGCCGCCGCGATCGAGATTCGCATACGGTTCGTCGAGTAGCCACAGCGCGGCCGGAACGAGCAGCAGGCGCGCAAGCCCGACGCGCTTCTTCTGCCCGGCGGAGAGCAGGCGCAAGGGTTGATCTTCGTAGCCTTCGAGGCCGACGCCGGCGAGCGCGATCTGCGGCGTGATGCCCGGGCGGATGCCGCCGAGGCCGACCGCGAAACGCAAGTTCTGCAGCGCGGACAGCTCCATTTTCAGGCCGAGCAGATGGCCGAGCAGGGCGACTTGATGCGACAGCCGCGCCAGGGTCAGTACCGCACCGTTGAGCAGCACTTCGCCCGATGTGGGTTCGAGCAGACCGGACAGTACCTTGAGCAGGGTGGTCTTGCCGCTGCCGTTGTCGCCCTCGATCAGCACGACGTCGCCCGCGCCGAGCGCAAAATCGAGCGGGCCGAAGATCGGCTCGTCGTTGCGCGCATAAGCGAGGGCACGCGCTGCGAGCAGCGGCGGCGTGTCGGCAAGATCGATCGCAGGCATGGGGCGGCAATGCTAACGGGGTGCTGCGTCGCGCGCCAGCGCGCTGTCCCATTCGTCGCGATGTGGCACGTGCGGAATTATTTTTTCGTCAGGCCAGCAATAGCGCCGGCCGCTCGCCGACCAGCCGATCGGCGGCGGCAAGATCGATCTCGTCGAGACGCGTCTTGCCCGCGGTGAGTTCGCGCAGAATCTGCGCCTGGATTTCGCCGCGCTCGAACGCCATTGCGTAGGGCAGACGGGTAAATGTGACCATCCAGTAGCGCGGCACGAAACGGCCGGGGTGGCGCGCGGCGAGCACGCGTTCAAGCGCGCGCATGAGCAGGAAATCGGGGTCGTCGACACGGTCGCGCATTTCGACGTAGTTCTCCAGCGCCATCGCGGCGATCGCGTCGGCATTGGGTTTGCGCCGGCGCTCGAATTCGGCGAAGACATGGTCGAAATTGCCCTTGGAATCTTCCAGCAACTCGGCGAGTTCCACAGCATCCTCGAAGCCGCAGTTCATGCCCTGACCGTGAAACGGCACGATGGCGTGCGCGGCGTCGCCAATCAGCAGTGCGCGGCCGTGCAGATGCCAGCGATCCAGATACAGCGTGCCGAGCAGGCCGGTCGGGTTGCGGCTGAAGTCCTTTTCGAGTTCGGGAATCAAGGGCAGTGCATCGGCGAAGTCGCGCGCGAACAGTGCGCGCGCATCCTCGCCGCTCAAGATCGTGGTGAAGCTCGGATTGCCTTGGTTGGGCAGAAACAGTGTGACGGTGAAGCTGCCTTCGGCATTTGGCAGCGCGATGCACATGTAGTTGCCGCGTGGCCAGATATGCAGGGCGTTGGGTTCCATGGCGAAGCGGCCGGCACCCGCCTGTGCGGGAATTTCAAGTTCCTTGTAGCCGTGATCGAGCGGTTCGAAGCGCTCGCCGAGATCGCATTCCTGGGCCATTGCCTGACGCAACGCGGAACCGGCACCGTCCGCGCCGATAACCGATTCGGCAAAATGGGGAAATGCAGCATTGTCCACTTCGCTGCGAAAGTGGAGCGTGGATGCAGCATTGTCCGATGCGCTCCAGTCGACCGATTCCAGGCGCCGGTCGAAATGGATGCGCGCCCCGGCCGCTTGCGCCGCATCGAGCAGGGCGATATTCAGCGCGCCGCGGTTGATCGACCAGATCACTTCGGAATCGTCGCGACCGTAGCGCAGCAGTTCGCTACGGCCGTCAAGGTGGTGCACCATGCGGCCACGCATCATCACCGCCAGAGGCAGCAGGGTTTCGCTCAAACCCGCCAGGCGCAGGCCATGCCAGCCACGTTCGGCAAGGGCGAGATTGATCGAGCGGCCGCCGAGGAAGCCAGCCCTGCGTGGATCGGGGCGGCGTTCGAACACGGTGATTGCGAAACCGCGCCGTGCAAGCAGCGTCGCAAGCAGGGCGCCCACCAGACCGGCACCGACGATCGTGATTGTCTTCACAGTCATCTCAGGAAACTTGAGCGCGTGGGGAACCAATCATGTCTTTGAGTGTACCCAAGCAGTGTGGTTTTCGCGCGGCGGAAGATTCGACGAGGGCGCCGCACTTTCTGTGCCGGACAAATGGAGCATTGGCATGCTGATCGCGCTGGTTCTCGGCACCTGGGTCGCCCTCAACCTCGTCGCGATCTGGTGCTATGCGCGGCTGCGCGGAGTCAGAACGCCCAGCACCACCGCGGCGATGAAGAGCACCGGCACATCGCCGAGCAGATGACCGCGGTGCTCGACACCGGCAAGCGCCTGGACGGTCATGATTCCGCCATGCACCACGCTCGACCACACGGCGAACCAGATCAGGCTGAGGTTATCGAGCGGATTGCGCGCTGCCATGATCAGAAACACGCCGAGCGTCGCATAGATGCCGACAATCATCAGCGGGTAGTCCGAATAGCCCTTGTGCCAAGCCCAGCCAGATGGCCAGACCAGCATTAGCGGATAGAGGGCGAGGCACGCTATTCCAGTGATCATCAATGCGATGCGCAGATAGTTGAGGCGCTGAATGTCGCTCATGGTTGTCTCCTGTCGGCATCGTGAACGGTGCCCACTGCCGGGTCGGTGGGTCAGTTCGCGGCCAGTGCGGCGCTGTCCCAGCCCGGTTTCGGTTCGAAGCGCTTGCCGTACCTGGCGGCCAATATTTCGAGTTGCGCCTTGATCCTGTCGGCGCCTTCAGTGCGGATGTACTGGATCGGACCGCCACGGAACGGTGCGAAGCCGGTGCCGAAAATAACGCCGGCATCGAGCAGGTCGGCGTCGTCGACCACGCCGTCGTGCAGGCAGGCGACCGCTTCGTTGAGCATCGGCGAAATCATGCGCTCGGTGATGTCGGGCGGGGCCTGATATTTCGGGTCGACCTCGGGTTTGATCGCCTTGCCGTTCTCCCACTTGTACAGGCCTTCGCCGGTTTTCTTGCCGCGCTTGCCGTCCTTGATCAAGTCGTCGAGACCGTCGGGAATGTCGAGGCCGAGGAATTCGCCGACTTCCTTGCCGACCGACGCGCACACATCCAGACCGACGGTATCGGCCAACTCGATCGGCCCCATCGGCATGCCGAATTTCTTCGCCGCCTTGTCGAGCACCGGACCGGGCACGCCTTCCTTGAACAGGCGCAGCGCTTCGAGCAAATAAGGCATGAGAATGCGGTTCACGAGGAATCCGGGCGTGCCCTTGACCGGCACGGGCAGCTTGTCGATCGCCTTGCAGAACGCGAACGCGTGTTTCTCGTTCGCTGCGCCGAGCTGATCCTGGCGCACGATTTCGACCAGCGGCATCTGTGCGACCGGGTTGAAATAGTGCAGGCCGAGGAAACGCTCGCGCGCGTTCACCGCGGTGCGTAGCTCATCCAGCGGAATGCTCGATGTGTTGGTCGCGAGCAGGGCGGTTGCCTTCATCGCGGGTTCGGTCTTGCGATACAGCTCCTGCTTGGCTTCGAGGTTCTCGAAGATCGCCTCGATGACGAGATCGGCATTGGCGATGCCCTCGCCATCGACGTCGGGCTTGAGTTTCGCGGCGACCGGCGCGATGCGCTCTGGCGTTTTCAAGTGCTTGGCGAACAGCTCCTGCGCGCGATCCAGCGCTGGCTGGATGAATTTCATCTCACGATCCTGCAGCGTCACGTCAAAGCCGCGCAGCGCGCACCAAGCTGCGATATCGCCGCCCATCACGCCGGCACCGACCACGTGCACGCGCTGGATCTGCGCATCGCTGCCCGCGCCGAGCCCTTTCAGTCGCTCCTGCAAAAAGTATACGCGGACCAGGTTGCGGCAGGTTGGCGTCTGCGCGAGCTTGGCGACCGAGCGCGCCTCGAGTTTCAGGCGCTGGACGATATTCGATCCGCCGCGGCGCCAGACTTCGATCAGCGCGAACGGCGCGGGGTATTGATCCGGCCGCACCTTGGAAGCGGTCTGCTTGCGCATGATCGGCGCGAGTATCTGGCGCACCGGCCACAGGTTCGTCGCCCACGCCGTTGCGCGCTTCACGAGTGAACGCGTGCGCGGATGCGCGATCAATTCCTTGGCGGTGGCGAGCAGCAGCTCGGGCGAACTCAGGGTGTCGACCACGCCGAGCGACTTTGCGGTTTCGGCCGACAGCGCGCGACCGGTCAGCATGATCGGCAATGCTTCCGGCGCGCCGATCAGGCGCGGCAGGCGGGCCGTGCCGCCCCAGCCGGGATGGATGCCGAGATTGACTTCGGGCAGGCCGATTTTGGTGGATGGGTCGCGGCTCGCAACGCGGTAGCGGCAAGCGAGCGCGAGTTCGGTGCCGCCGCCCATGCAGAAGCCATGGATCGCCGCGACGGTTGGACAGCGCAGGCGTGCGAGGTTCTGGAATACGCGCTGGCCGTTCTCGATGCTGGCGAGCACGCCGCCCTGTTTTTCATAGGTTTCGAATTCGCGAATATCTGCACCGGCGATAAAGCCATTTGTCTTGCCCGAGCGGATCACCACACCCTTGGGCGGTTCGAAGGAGAGGCGCTCGACGATCTGCGCCAGCTCATCGAGCACGGCGCGATTGAGCGCATTCACCGACGCGCCGGCGCGATTGAGGGTCAGAACCGTGATGCCGTCCGCGCCGGTATCGGTTTGCCAGTGGGAAAAACGTAGACCTTCGAACATGGCGGTTCCGGGCGAGTCGGGTAAGGCGGCTATAATCCGCGCAAGCTGCGGCCTGGGTCAATCAGTGTGGGTCAATTGCGAAAACGCAGGCCGACCGCATCTTTCTGCCGCGACGCGCGTGCAGGCCGGAACTATTCATGACGACACAAGGTCTAGCAACAGCGCTTGATCGGGTCGAACACAAACGGAGCACGGCCCGGATGGGCGAAACAGATACCGACCAGGCCCTGGTGGAACGGGTACAGAAGGGGGACAAGCGCGCTTTCGACCTGCTGATACGCAAGTACCAGCACAAGTTGATCAGCGTCATTTCGCGCTATGTCTCCGACTGGAGCGAATGCCAGGACGTTGCCCAGGAAGCTTTCATCCGCGCCTATCGCGCGATCGGCAACTTCCGCGGCGACAGCCAGTTCTATACGTGGATCTACAAGATTGCGATCAATACGGCGAAGAACCATCTGGTGTCGCAAGGCCGGCGCCCGCCCAAGGACGATATCTCGGTCGACGACGCGGTGCTGCTGGACGGCGGTTCCTGGCTCAAGGATCGGGCCACGCCGGAGCATGAACTTTTGCGTCAGGAAATTGAACAAACGGTGTTCGACACTGTCGAACAGCTACCGGAAGAACTGAAAACAGCGATTACGCTGCGCGAGGTGGATGGCTTGAGTTACGAAGAAATCGCGGAAAAGATGGACTGCCCGATCGGCACGGTTCGTTCGCGCATCTTTCGAGCCCGCGATGCGATCGATCAAAAGCTGCGTCCGCTGTTGTCCGATACCAAGGTGTCCGACCATGAGTGAAGAAATCGAAATCAATGCCAACCAGCAAATCTGCGAGCAGTTGTCCGCCCTGGTGGACGGCGAACTCGCGCGCGACCAAGTGCGCTTCCTGCTGCGCGGCGTCGACACCCAGTCCGATCTGGCGCGGCGCTGGTCGAGCTATCACGTGATCAGCGCGACGCTCAGGCACGAGTACGTCGCCCTGGCGCTGCCTGGCGATTTCGCTGACTGCATAATCGGCCGTCTGCAAACGGAACGCGGCGCGTTGGCTGGAACGACTGCGCGCCGCCTCGGTGCGCTGCGCTGGGTCGGCGGCGGTGCGATCGCTGCCGCCGTGGCCGTGGTCGCTCTGGTGGTGTCGCGCCCGGTCGGCGACAGCGCTGTGTCGGCGGGAACGACGCTCGGTCCGGTGGTGGCGCAACAGGCGCCGGCGCGGCAGGTGCTTTCGCCCTATCTACCGGTATTGGCGCCGCCCGCGGCGATTGCGAATCCGTTACCGATGGCGGGCTTCAATGCCAACGATGTGCTGCCGGCGAGTTTCGATTCGGTGCTGCCGGACTATTATTCGCCGCGCGGCAATACGCTTTCGCGCAGCGATCTGTCGGCGACCGGCGTGCCTTACGTGCTGTATCTCAGACCGGTTCAGCGTCCTCCCGCTGCGCAAGCCGCGCCGCAGTAGGTCGTCCGCGCAACCCGCAGCTTAACGCCGGCTGACAAGGAATCGCCCAGCGTTCGCACTACGGGAACCCGGCGGCGCTGCAGCGATCCAATTGCGCGATGATCATCGCAAGTCCGCTTTCTTGAAATCCTTCCCCCAAGATCCATCTCTCAAGCACGCGTCTGTTCCATAAAGGTACACATATGCGCAAAGTATACAGTGCAAGCGTATTCCTGCTGTTCGCCGTGGCGGCTGCGGCCGCGCACGCGGACCTGCCGGATTTCACCCAGCTGGTCGAAAAGAACGGTCCGTCCGTGGTCAATGTCACCGCGACGCAGGGCGAAGGCGCCAGCGTCCAGGGCGGCGACGCCGACGATCAGGACGGCCCCGATCAGAGCGGGCCAGACCAGCCGGACATGCCCGATATCCTGCGCCGCTTCTTCGGCCCCGGCGGCCCGGGTGCTCCGGGCGCCCCGGGTGGCGGCCATCCGCGCATCGGTGGCGAATCGCTGGGTTCCGGGTTCATCATTTCCAGCGACGGCTACATCCTGACCAACAACCATGTCGTGTCCGGCGCGGAGAAAGTCATCGTGCGCCTATCCGACCGGCGCGAACTCGACGCCAAAGTGGTCGGCACCGATGAAAAGTCCGATGTCGCCCTGCTCAAGGTCAAGGCGACCGGGCTGCCGGCGGTGACGATCGGCGATTCGTCCAAGTTGAAGCCTGGGCAGTGGGTGGTGGCGATCGGCTCGCCGTTCGCCATGGATCATACCGTCACTCACGGTATCGTCAGTTATGTAGGCCGCAGCAGCCGCGGTGAACAGTACGTGCCATTTATCCAGACCGACGTGCCGATCAACCGCGGCAATTCGGGCGGCCCCCTGTTCAATCTTGACGGTCAGGTCGTCGGCATCAATTCGCAGATCTATTCCAATACCGGCGGCTACATGGGCGTGTCGTTCTCGGTGCCGATCAACCTGGCGATGAATACCGTGGAGCAGCTCAAGGCCACCGGTCGCGTCGCGCGCGGCATGATCGGCGTGCAGATTCAGGGCGTGACCCGCGATGTCGCGCAGAGCCTGGGCCTGCCCCAGGTCAGCGGCGCCCTGGTCACCCAGGTAACGCCCGGCAGCGGTTCGGACAAGGCTGGGGTGCAGCCGCGCGATGTGATTCTCGCCTACAACGGCCACATGATCGATCAGCAAACCGATCTGCCGCTGCTGGTCGGCGGCACCAAGCCCGGCACCACGGCCGAGCTGAAAGTGTTTCGCGACGGCAAGACGCTCACCGTGCCGGTCACAGTGGGCGAGTTGGCCTCGGAAAAGGCGGTCCTGGCCAGCCTCGGCAATAGCGAGCAGGCAAAGCGCAAGAACTCGCTCGGCCTTGCCGTGGAGGACATTACCGCCGAGCAGCGCAAAGAGCTTGGCCTCAAGGATCAGAATGGCGTGGTGATTTCCGAGGTGAGCGGTGCGGCGCGGCGCGCAGCCCTGCAAGCGGGCGATATCGTCCTCATGGTCGGGCGCCAGTCGATCAAGTCCACAGGCGATTTCCGCAATGCCGTAAAAGACGTCAAGGCCGGCGACTCGGTCATGCTGTTGGTCAAGCGCAACGAAGCGACGCAGTTTGTGACCATCGCCTTGCCGAAACCGAAGAACGGTTGAGCCTGCCGCGTTTGCGCGATGCGTTGAAGCGCATCGCGCGCGGCATGGTTTCACGTCGACGCCAGCCAAAATATCGGGTCCTGCGGGGCCCGTATTTTGTGGTAGTGGGCCAGTTTGAAATAATGCTGCGTTCGCCCTGAGGTATCGAAGGGTGAACGGCACGCAGGATTGCCGCTCATGGTTCGATACCTCACCACGAACGGACAAAAGAATTTCAAACTGACCCACTACCTATTTTGTGCAAACGCAAAAAAACCGCTGCCTTCATGCGATAATTGTCGTTTTGCCGGCCCGCCATCCAGCGCCGGCCAGCCAACGGCATCGCATGGAACTCATCCGCAACTTCTCCATCATCGCGCACGTGGATCACGGCAAGTCCACGCTGGCCGACCGCATCATTCAATTGTGCGGCGGGCTGGAAGCGCGCGAGATGGAAGCGCAGGTGCTCGATTCCAATCCGATTGAGCGCGAACGCGGCATCACGATCAAGGCGCAGTCGGTGTCGCTGCCGTATACGGCGCGCGATGGGAAAGTATACATGCTCAATTTCATCGACACGCCGGGGCATGTCGATTTCAGTTATGAGGTGAGCCGCTCGTTGGCCGCCTGCGAAGGTGCCCTGCTCGTGGTCGACGCGGCGCAGGGTGTTGAGGCGCAGTCGGTGGCGAACTGTTACACAGCAGTCGAGATGGGATTGGAAGTTGTCCCTGTGCTCAACAAGATCGATCTGCCGACCGCCGATATCGACAAGGTCAAGGAAGAAATCGAAGCGGTCATCGGCATCGACGCAACCGATGCGGT
>JAYTQX010000068.1:0-4019 GCA_043746455.1 Pseudomonadota bacterium | reverse complement strand
CGATCAAATCTCTCGCCGCACGATGACCACCGCACCTGCGCAGCTGACGCCTCCTTGGTATGCCGCACCGCGCGTGCTTGGCGGCGCGTTTGTCCTGCTCTGGTGCACGGGTTATCCGGCGGGCAAGATTGCGCTCGGGCACGCGGCGCCGTTCACCCTGCTCGTGCTGCGTTTTGCATGCGCCTGCGTTGTGTACGCGTTGCTCGGTCTGCTCGGTGGCGCGGCCTGGCCGCATTGGCGCGTGGCGCGGCACAGCCTGGCAGTCGGCATGTTGTCGCTGGCGATGCAGTTCGGCGGGGTTTATCTGGGCATAGCGCTTGGCGCCAGCGCGGGCATCGCGGCGCTGATGATCGGAACCTTGCCGATCGCGACCGCCCTGCTCGGCCGGCTGATCGGCGAATCGGTACGCGGCACGCAATGGCTCGGCTTCGCACTGGGCTTTGCCGGTGTCGCACTGGTTGTCGGCGATCGTGTCGACAGCGGGCATGCCGGCATCGGCGCGTATGTGGCTTTGCTCGTCGGTCTGTTCGGCGTCAGCGCCGGCACGCTGTACCAAAAGCGCTTCGGTTCCGCGGTCGATCTGCGCGCGGGCCTGGCCTTGCAGCATGCGAGCGCGACCCTGTTGCTTTTGCCGTTCGCCTGGCACGAAGGCTTTCGCTTCGATGCGACCAGCGTGGCTTTCTCCGCGCTCGCTTGGCTCGTGCTGGTCAATTCGATTGGCGGCTTCGCCTTGCTGTTCCTGCTTCTGCGCCGTGGTGCCGCGACCGCGGTGGCGGCGCTGTTCTTCCTGATGCCGCCGGTCACCGCGGTCATGGACTACTTCGTGCTCGGCGAACATCTGTCGTTGCCCAAGCTCGCCGGATTCGCCCTCGCCGTGCTCGGCGTCTATCTCGGCACGCGCCAGGCGCCGCCGTTGCGCGAAACGCGCTAGCCCGCGGCGATCCGCTGCAGCACGCGGCCATCGATGATCGTGTGGCTGCGACCGCCGACCCACACCGCGCCATCGACATCGATGCGGATGTCGATGGTCGCGTCATGACCCATTTCGCGGCCCTGGCTCACACGATAGCCCCGCGCCAGCGTGCCTCGTGGTTCGCCCCGCGCGATATAGGCGGCGATCAGACCATTCGCCGCGCCCGAGGCCGGATCTTCGACGATGCCAACGCCGGCAGGAAATGCGCGCACGGCCAGTTGATACTCGTGCGAAGCGCTGCGCGCGGGCGCGTTCGATTTTGCTTCGCGCGCGTGGGCGCGCGCGAAGCAGCACAGACCGAGGCTGTCGCCCGCGCGCGCGAGTGCGGCAATCGCGGTGTGATCGGGCCGCCACGCGCGCAGCGCGGTTTCGGTTGCGAATTCCGCGAGCCACCAGCGCCGGCCGCCTTCGACAAAAGCCGGTGGCAAGACACCGAGCGGCACATCGCTGATTACCGCGCGCAACAACGGATCGTCGGCGCCCTCGCGCAGAATGCGCGCCGCTGGCGCCTGCACGTAGAGCTGGCGCGTCGAGGCCTCGCCTTCGACGCGAATCAGCAGCAAGCCCGCAGCGCATTCCTGCATCAGCAATCCGTCGCGCGGCGCAACGTGGCCGGTTTCTAGCGCCGCATGCGCGCTGCCAATCGTCGGATGACCCGCGAACGGAATTTCCTTGTCAGGGGTGAAGATGCGCAGGCGATAACTTGCCGCTTCCTGCGTGGGCGCCAACACGAAGGTGGTCTCGACCAGATTCGTCCACGCCGCGAAGCGCTGCATGTCCTGATTGCTCCATGCGTCCGCGCCGAACACGACGCCGAGCGGATTGCCGCCGCCCGCGCGCTCGGCGAACACATCGACTTGCAGGTAACGCATGGATGACATCTTGCTTGCCTGATAGCAGGTGGGAGCGGCACGCTGCAACGCACAGCCGAAAGTGTCAAGGCCATGTGCGTGCGCGTTGCCGAAAATATGACGCAATCGTGCGCAGGTCCGCCTAAAATCGAGCCGACGATTTCCAGCCTCGTACAGACACCCAAGCCATGACCGCTTCCATGCGCAACACCATTCTCGTCGCCGGCTCGGCGAATCTGGATTTCGTCGTGCGCGCCGCGCATGTGCCCGCGCCGGGCGAAACCGTGCTTGGGCGCGAATTCAGCACCTTTCCCGGTGGCAAGGGCGCAAACCAGGCCGTTGCCTGCGCGCGCGCAGGCGGTGCGCCGACGCAAATGCTGCTCGCGCTGGGCGACGATTCCTATGCCGCGCCACTGGAGGCATCGCTGCGCGCGGCGGGTGTCGCGCTGCATATCGTGCGCGTGGGCGACGTCGCCACCGGCACCGCCTTTATCTGCCTCTCCGACGATGCGGAAAATGCAATCACGGTCGCGCCCAGCGCGAACAATGCGCTGCGCGGCGCGGACCTGCCCGATCTCGAAGCCATCGGCTATCTGCTGCTGCAACTGGAAACGCCGATCGATGCCGTCGTCGCGTTTGCGCAGAAAGCGCGCGCGGAAGGCGCCAAGGTGATTCTCAACGCCGCGCCGGCGCATGCGCTTCCGGCCGCGCTGCTGGATGCGCTCGATGTGCTGATCGTCAACCAAGGCGAGCTTGCCGCGATCACCGGCGTGCAGGACCGCATCGCAGAAGCGCTGACGCATCTCAACGTGCCCTGCGTGATCGTCACGCTCGGCGCACGTGGCTGCTGTGCGCGCGCCCTGCGTGCTGACGGTCGAGGCGAGTTTCATCTGCAGACCGCCTATCGCGTCAAAGCTCTCGACACGACCGCGGCCGGCGACACCTTCTGCGGCGCCTTCACGGCCGCGCTGAGCCGCGGAGACACGTTGCCGGAAGCCATGCAGCGCTCGAGCGCCGCGGCCGCGATCGCCTGCACGCGGCTCGGCGCGCAGTCGAGCATTCCGACCAGGATCGAAGTCGACGACTTTCTGCGCGCGCATGCCGCCGCAACGAACGCGCCCGACGTTGTGCACGAACTTGCCGTCTATTGCGGCATCCCGTGCTGAGTGCCGGACAAGATCCTTTCCGCGGCGAATCCGCAGCCGGCCGCGCGTCGCCTCAGTCGTGCGGCGCTGTGCGCGCGGCTGCTATCAAGCCGGTTACTTCGCGCATGTCTGCGAGCTGTTTCGCCTCCGCCGATGCGCCATCGATCAGCTTTTTGGCCCGCGTCAGATCTGCGTCGCGCTTTGCGCGACCGTCCGCATCTGCGGAGCGAGCCAGCGCGCTGACGTAAAGCGCATAGGCAAAGTCGCGCCGGAACGTGATCCCATGCGCACCCGCCTGCTGCTCTTTTTCGTAGTAATCGAGCACAGGTTGCAGAGTCGTCCGCGCTTCATCGGCCCGGCTCTGCATCGTGATCGCGTGCGCGAGCAGGGCGCTGGCGCGGGACGTTTTGCTTTTCGGGTCATCCTCCGACTTCGTATCGGCCGGGACCGCGAACCAACGCCGTGCCAGCGCTTCGGCTTGCGCATAGCGGCCGAGTCGAATGGCCGCCACCGACGCAGTACCAAGATTGCCTTCCAATATGTTGCGCTTGAGGAAGGTCGAATTGGTGTCACTGGCAGGAACGTTGATCGACTCGGTGCGATCGATCACCGCGCTGGCATTGGTCAGGGCAGCTTGCGATGCGCCTTCGGCCAGTTGCAGCGCAGCGCCTACACCCTGGTCCGGCATCGCCAAAAGCTGACGCTGTCGATCGCTCGGTGAGAGCTGGGCAACGAGCTCGCCAACGTCGCGCACGAAAGCCTTCAGCGACTGCGCAGCCGCGGCCGAATCGCCGACCTGTGCCTCAAGATTCGCGAGCCGTGCCCACTGATACCACACCGTCGGACCGAGACTGGAAGGCCGGCGCTTGTCCTGCTCGAGGGCCAACATCGAATGCATCGTGGCGATCGCCTGCCTTACTTCGCCGCGTTCGTACTGTTCGTCGGCGACTCTTCTCAAACCCAGCGTCCAACGCCACCATGTGCTCAAGTCGGACGGATTGAAACGCACCTCATCTTCGCCCGCCTGCGCCGTCCGCGTGGCGTAGTCGG
>JAYTQX010000067.1:0-14990 GCA_043746455.1 Pseudomonadota bacterium | reverse complement strand
CTCGCCGACCAGGAAGGCCACGATGCGCGCCACATCCCGTGGTTGTCCGAGCCGGCCAACGGGAATCGCGGCAAGGATCGACTTCAGAACCTCCGGACGCACTGCCGCCACCATCTGTCACCGAAGCGGCCAACCTGCTGCACGGTGAGGAAGAAGTGGTGTTCGGTGATGCGGGCTATACCGGAGTGGATAAGCGCCGGGAGCATGCCGAACGCCAGGTGACGTAGTTGTCGGCGAAGGCAAGTATGTTGCGCATGGCGCGTACTCGGATTGAAATGTACGCGCAACGTAGCCGATATGGATGTCCTCACTGTTGAGGCAAATCAAACGCAACGCATCGCTCGTTATCCACAGCTGTTTGCTTGAGTTGACTTGCATCAAGCGCGAGGAAGGGCATCGCAGTTACGCTGATGGTGCAATAGACATTGCGGATCCTTGGAGAATTGAATATGTTCACTCACATTCTGGTTCCGACAGACGGATCGAAGCTGTCGGAGAAGGCTGTCAAGCGCGCCATAGCACTGGCCAAGCAGCTGAAAGCAAAAGTGACGGCGCTGCACGTCAGGCCCAAGTTCCACACGTTTACTTATCAGACTGAGATGCTCGAATCGACGCGGGAAACTTACGCGGCAGCCTCGGCAAAACAGGCGGATCAGTTTCTGCAATTCGCTGAGCGCGCAGCACATGCGGCAAACGTTCCCTGTGACACTCTTCAGGTGGTCAGCGATCAGCCTTACGAAGAAATCATCAAGACCGCCAGGCGGAAGGAGTGCGATCTGATCCTGATGGCCTCTCATGGACGCAGTGGAATAGGAGGATTTCTATTGGGAAGCGAGACGCAAAAGGTCCTCACTCACAGTGGTATCCCAGTGCTCGTCTACCGGTGAGATGAGGCGGGGCGTCCGTACCGAGTCGAATTCGATCATCGTTGGATGCCCGTTCGTTTTGCAGAGTCGCGCCGTTGCGTCCTGGGCTGGTTTGCCGCTCGCGGCGAGTGACGTTGCTATCCGACCCGATATCGCTCCGTCACCAAACGCACCACTCGCACTGGCCCTCGCATCCGTGCACGCATTGCGCGGGAACGCTGCCCGGATCCGGATTCCGAGACCGCTGAAATCGGCTGGAAATATTGTGCGTAATGCCGGTAATGCCGACGATGTGGTTGATGGCATCGATCGCTGTACGGCATTGATAGGCCCAATCGACTTCGCCGGCGAGGGTTACCCAGCCATTTTGAACCGTGATTTTCAAGCGGCCCTGGGGCACAGATGAATTCCATTCCAGCGCGTGGCTGGCGGCCCGCGCCAGGTCCTCATCCGAGCGCCAGCTGGCGACGGGCAACGCCACATCGATCTCCATGACGACCCCTTTTACACCCACAACCCGTTGCGCAGCCCGTTCCGCTGCGCATTTCTGCGAATAGCTTTCGACATGGCCGGCCAAGGTCACGATTCCCTCATTGACCTCGACTCCGATTCGGGTGGCCGGCACCGACGGTTCCCATCCCAGTTCATCGATCACGTCTTGTTGAAGTTCACGATCGGGTTTCATGGCTTACTCCCGCAATCTCGGTGATACCCTATTCCTCGCAGCGCGGACGTCTTTGATGTAAATCAAGTCCATTCGACAGGACTGGCTTTTTGTCCTCCTCACCCAACCCATCGAGAACAAGGTCGATCGATGCCAGCGGATGTGACCAACCAGTCAGCGGCGAGGCGCCAACGTCTTCTCGTCGTCGAGGACGACCAGGAAATTGCCAATGTGCTGCGGCGCTATTTTTCCGCGCAGGGGTTCGACGTCAGGGTCGCCGGCGAAGGGATGTCGATGCGCGCGATACTCCAATCCGAATCTATCGACGTGGTTCTGCTGGATCTGGGGTTGCCGGGAGACGATGGCTTCGCGCTGACTCGTTACCTGCGCGAGACCTGGAAGGTCGCCGTCATCATACTCACCGGGCGCGCGGAGTCGGTCGATCGTATCGTCGGCCTCGAACTTGGCGCCGACGACTACGTCACCAAACCGTTTGACCTGCGCGAATTGCTCGCCCGCGTGCGCAGCGTTCTGCGTCGAACTGCGGCAGCGGAAACGCCTAGATCAGATTCGACCGGGAATCTCCGCTTTGCCGGATTCACGCTGAATACCGGAGCACGCACGCTGACGGGGCCCGACGGTGACGAAGTCCCCTTAACTACGGGCGAGTACGATCTGCTCTGCGTTTTCCTCGCTCACCCTGATCGCGTACTCTCGCGGGACGATCTGATGAGTCATTTGCACGGGCGCGACGCGGGACCGTACGATCGCGCTATCGACGTCGGCGTCGGACGACTGCGCCGTAAATTGGAAGACGATGCTGCGAAGCCGGCTCTGATCAAGGCCGTGCGTGGGGCAGGCTATCTGTTTTCGGCACGCGTGGAGCGCGAGTGAGGTTATGGCCGACTTTCCTGCGCTGAAGACCGCGACTTTCAGGGCTCTGTTCGAGACCGCGCCCGATGCGATGGTCGTCATCGATGCGAGCGGGTGCATCATTTTGAGCAATCCCCAGGCGGAGCGGCTTTTCGGTTATCCAACCGCCGGACTCACGCGGCTTTCGGTCGATGCGCTGGTTCCTGAGCGTGTCCGTCAAGCTCATTTGGCGCATCGTGCGGACTATATACGTCAGCCACGGGTTCGGCCCATGGGCAAAAGCCAGGAACTGAGCGGCGTGCGCCTCGACGGCAGCGAGTTCCCGGCCGAGATAGGACTCAGCCCGATCGAAAGCGAGGACGGTCGTTTCTACGTCGCTTCGATTCGGGACATATCGGAGACCCAGCGCGCCCGGCAGGCGATAATTCGCGCACGCTACGACAAGACGGTCGCCCACCTCAGCCGTCTGGCCCTGGAATCCCAGGGTGCACACGCATTGCTGGATACGGCGCCTGGCCTCATTGCCCGCGAACTGGATGTCGACGCGATCGCCGTGGCCTTGATCCAGACGCAGGGCAAGCCGTTCCAGTTGCGCGCCTCGGTCGGAATGGATCCGGCGTTTCGGAAAGTAGTCGCGTTTCTACTTTCGCCCGAGTGCTTTTCCGCCGTGCCGCGATCTGAAGAAGCGTTCATTGCGTCCATCGACGAGCTGCCGGAAGGAAAGTCGGCGGATCTCAAGCGCATGCTCGCCGAAGGAGCTTACGACAATCTCGTCGCCGTGCCGTTATTCGATCGCGAGGGTCCGATGGGCGCATTAATCGCGGCGGCGCGCAAGCGCAATGCGTTCGATCGCGACGAAGTACACTTTTTACGCTCGGTGGCCAATCTCTTCGCGGCTGTTGCGCAGCGCACCCGCACGGAGGAGCAACTTGCGCACGCCCAGCGTCTGGAGGCGGTGGGTCAGCTCACTGGCGGGATCGCCCACGATTTCAATAATCTGCTTACGGTTATTTCCGGAAACCTGCAGCTGCTGGAAGGCGAACTCGCGGACCGGCCCGAGGTACAGGACATACTTGCCGCCGCCCTGCGCGCCACCGGGCGTGGAGCGGAGCTGACGCGCAAGCTGCTGGTGTTCGCTCGGCGTCAGCGTCTGAATCCGCTAGCGATCGATATGCGCGCCTTGCTCGACGAACTTGGCCCAATGCTGGTCAGGTCGCTGGGCGAAGCAGTGAAAGTGGAGATCCAGTGCGCGCCGGGTATGGCGAACGTCTTCGTCGATCCAGGCGAACTCGACGCCGCGATCCTGAATTTGGCGATCAACGCGCGCGATGCGATGCCGCGCGGTGGGGTTTTGTATATCGCTGCGCGCGAGCGACACGTGGACTCTGCTGAGACATCATCCGAGTTGCCCGCCGGCACTTATGTCGCCATCGAAGTGCGCGATACGGGGCTCGGAATGACGCCGGATGTCCTGGCTCGCGCGTTCGAACCCTTCTTCACGACAAAGGAGACCGGACGTGGCAGCGGGCTGGGGCTCAGCATGGTGTACGGCTTCGTGAAGCAGTCCGGCGGACATATCGTTGCCGAGAGTCGGCTCGGCTACGGTACACGCATCGATTTGTATTTGCCCGCAGTCGCGTCGGCGGCGCCGCGTGCGCAGCAGCCGCCGAAGCCGCCTCCCGCCGGAAAGGAGATCGTTCTCGTCGTGGAAGACGAGGAAGATGTAAGACGCGTCGCCGTCGCATTCCTGACCTCAGCCGGATACACGACTTACGAAGCGGCCAACGGTGAACAGGCATTGCAGGTATTGCAGTCCCGTCGCGATGTGGCGCTGCTGTTCAGCGATGTCGTTCTGGGCAGCGGGATGAGCGGCGGTGAGCTCGCCAATGCCGCACAAAGTCTGTGGCCGAACCTGCGCGTTCTGCTCACCTCCGGCTATGAGCACCCGACATCCCAACCCGATACTACTGCTCCACCGAGCCTGCCATTGCTGCGCAAGCCGTATCGGCGGGAGGACCTTCTGGCCTCGATACGTCAATTGCTGACACCCATTGTCGCGCTCTGAGCTTCAATGGACTTGTGCGCTCAGACCGGAGACACGGCGCAACTCCGCATGATCCAGAATGCGTATCTCGCGCCGCTCTACGTCGATACAATTCGTATCCGCCAGATGGCCTAGAGCGCGGCTGACGGTTTCATGCTTAAGCGCAAGATAGCCGGCGATGTCGGCGCGGCACATGCGCAGGATGAAATGGCTGCCGCTGAATCCGAGCGCCTGGTAGCGAGCGGCCAGATCGAGCAGGAAAGCCGCCACGCGTTGCTCGGCAGTAAGGGTGCCCAGCGCGAGCATCCAGGAACGACCACGGCGGATTTCCTGGGCCAGCGCCGCCGTCAACCGGGAGTGCAGATCGGGGATACGCAGACACGCAGTGAGGACCGGTGGGTAAGGCAGTTCCCAAACTTCGCTGGTCTCCAGCGCAATCACGTCGCAGGAATATGTCGCCAATCCGATCGATTCGGCGCCGACGATTTCCCCCTGCAGACGAAACGCCGTGACCTGTTCGCGGCCGTCATCGGCGAGTTCGCACATTTTTACCGATCCGAGCCGCACGAAGAACAGTGAATGAAACGGCTGCCCGGTGCGGTACAGATACTGGCCCGGTTCGAGCCGCCGCCGGAAGACCTGGACATGCTCGCGAATCAGTTCCGGATCAAAACCCTGTGTGCTGTGTGCCGATATGTGGCCGGCATGAGTGGCGTTGGCGACCTGGAAAGAAGCAGACTGTGCAACAACCTGGCTCATGGGCGGATCCTCATCGAAAGGGCTGACGATTTCGGAGCTCAGGCTAACGGTTGTCCTGCATAAGACGACGACTGCTTGGAAACGATCGGTAACGGTTTGTAACAGCCATTGCGAAACCTGTGCGGACTTGATCCTGCTCAAATTCCGCGCGCTGGCATCTTCGATACTGCGCAAGCAGACGAGGAGTGCCGTGCTGGACAAGCCAAACAATTCGCCATTCGTTGACCCGGCGGCGGTCGAGGCATGGGATGCATGGTTCCGTTTGCGCGATGGCAACCACGTCCTGGAGCTGTCGATCGAGGCAACATGGCTACGCATCGCGCGAGCTCTGGCTGTCGCGGAGCCCCGGGATGCGGAAGCTTGGGAACAGCGCTTTTTCGATGCGCTGTCGAGCTGGCAGCTATTGCTCGATGAGCGAATCATCGCTGGCGCGCGGGCCGGAACCAGCGATTGTTTTCATCCGGATTCGGTGGCGTTGCTGAACGCGGCCGCTTTCGTCGGAGACCCATTCGCAGCAGACGCCAGTTTCGATTTCGCTGGATTCCACAAAGGTGCAAGACTAGCCGTCCGTGCGCTGGACAATGTGGCGCTGCGATGCGTCGGCGAAAATCGTGCGAATACGGCCGTTCAAATCGGCATCATCGGCGTCGCCGACGCGCTGACACTGCTGGGCCTGCGCTACGACAGCGCCGAGGGTCGCGCATTCGCCGGCAGGATTGCACGGACTTTCGCCGAAGGATGTTTGGCAGGCAACGCGCATATGGCCCGGGAGAGAGGGGCAAGATTTGAACACGGCGGCACCATCGCCGAATTGGCGAAATTGCGCGGCATTTCCGCAGAATTGATCGCGGAAGCCGCGACATTTGGACTGCGCCACGCATCGCTCACGGCGATCGTTTCCAGACCGAAGCTGGCGCTGCTTGCCAACAACGTGGCGGACGCTCTCGATCCGCTCAACGCAGGAGTTCGTCTGCAGACCATCGAAGCGAACGCGATCTCGCGAACGATTCGCTCGCGCGGCTATGCCGCGATTCTCGCGTTGCACAATCCCGGCGCCCAGGCACGGGAACTTGTTGCCGGAAATACGATTGACAGCACAACCGTGCCAGCTCAAATCGAAATGCGCGGCGCGATGCAGCCCTGGATCGACTCGCGCATCGACTACCCGATCAGCACGAGCAGCCAGCTCGATCCGGATTCGATCGAACGATGGAAGGGGTTGGCCATGCAACGCCAGCTGGGTCAGTTGCGCGGTTTCCGCCGAGCGCGGTCCGCGCGTTCAAACGAGACTTGAGACGCGTCGACGCAATGATCGTGTTTGACCTCGATCAACACTGACTGCGCGCGTAACTGTATTTTGGTGCGTAGCCAAGCGTAGCGGAGACGGTAATGCGCGACATTCTCGCCCTTGCAAACAAATATGGTAACTGGACCCGCAACATGCAGTATGCGGGCGATCTCGCCGCGTTGCTCGATGCGTCTCTGACGGGCATCTACGTATCCGGCCCTGTCCCACCCTCTGGTGCGCCGACCGTCTATCCAGAGCTTTACAACTGGACCGCGAATGTAGTGCGCGAGGCCATCGAAGCGGAACCGCTGTTTTGCAACTGGGCGACAGGGCTTGGGATCGAACACGCACATTGGCAGGTAGCCGAGGGAAGCGTCGAAATGGTGCTCGCGCACGCCTCAAACTGGCAAGATGTTCTTGTTCTGGAAGCGGGAAAGAACAGCCTATGGGGTTCTGCGCAGACGCTAGGGAAAATTTTGATCACCTCGGGATTGCCTTGCATTGTGGTGCCCGAAAAGTTACACCCGAATGCGGGTCCGAACGCGATAGCAATCGCCTGGAATGGTTCCACCGAATCCATGCGTGCCGTGCACGCGGCATTGCCATTGCTGAGAAAGGCTGGACGGGTCATTCTCCTTTATGGCGAGAGAGCGTTGCCATTTTCGTCTCTTGCCTGGCAACCACCGCTCGATGTCGAGCAATACCTGACGCGGCATGACATCAAATTCAGCAAGCGTCTGTTCGACGCAAGCGGTGACGTGGCGGGGGTGGAGCTGTTGCGCGCCGCAGACAAGGCACAAGCCAATCTTCTTGTAATGGGCGGCTACGGGCGTTCCCGGTTCGCCGAGTGGATGCTGGGCGGCGCGACCTTGCACATTCTCGAACACAGCGAGATTCCGGTGCTGCTGCGCCACTGAGGATCAAGGCGCCTGCGATTGCGGTGTCGCGTTGCATTCGCGACCCCGCAGGGACGCAAGCTTTTCGCGTTGCGACAACGATCGAATCATTTGCCGATTGTCGAACACGGAGTCGTCATAGTGCGCGGGAATAACGCATTTGCGTTGTCGCCCGCTCGCGCGGCAGATGGGCATCGAAGCACATGGCGATAATACGCAACAGAAAACGGCCGCGCGAAGTAACGACCATGCGTTGAGGTTCCACCACAATCAACCCATCGTTCGCAAGTTCGTGCAGGCGCACCAGCTCATCGGCGAAATATGCGCTGAAATCGAGTCGATGGCGCGCTTCAAACTCGGCGATGTTGAGCGCACCGTGACACATCAACTGCTGGATCGCATCGGCGCGGATCAGATCGTCGTCGTCCAACGCCAAGCCGCGCACTACCGGCAAGCGGCCGGCGTCGAGCGCGGCGTAGTAGCTGGGCAGGTCGCGCGCGTTCTGACTGAAACTCGCGCCGATATGCGATATCGAACTCATGCCCAAGCCGATCAGATCGCGGTCGGCATGCGTGGAATAGCCTTGGAAATTGCGCTGCAGGGTACCCGCGTCCTGCGCGCGGGCCAGATTGTCGCCAGGCCGCGCGAAATGGTCCATGCCGATATAGCGGTAGCCCGCTGCGGTGAGGGTTTCGACGGCGACACCAAGCAAGGCGAGGCGTGTCGCGGCGTCGGGCAAGTCCGCGGCATGGATGCGGCGCTGCGCCTTGAAGCGCTCCGGCAGGTGGGCGTAGGCGTAGGTGGCGATGCGGTCGGGCGCGAGCGCGACGACCTGGTCGAGCGTGCGCCTGAAATTCGCCACGTTCTGCTTGGGCAGACCGTAGATCAGATCGACGCTGGTCGAGCGGAAACCCGAACGCCTCGCGGCATCGAGCACGGCACGCGTCTGCGTTACGCTCTGGATGCGGTTGACCGCAGCCTGCACGGCAGGATCGAAGTCCTGGATACCGACCGAGAGCCGGTTGAAGCCATGTTGCGCCAGCATCAGCACGTAGTGCGGTCCGCACCAGCGCGGATCGAGTTCGATGCCGAATTCGCGGTCGCTATCGCGACTGAATTTGAAATGCCGTGCAAGCGATTCGAGGAGCTCGCCCATTTGACCGGCGTCGAAGAAATTGGGCGTGCCGCCGCCAAAATGGAGTTGCACCAACGGATGGCTGCGCTCGAAGAGCGGAGCGGTCAACTCGATTTCGCGCTGGAGATGACTCAGATAGATGGCGGCCTTGCCATGATCGTGCGTGATGATGCGCGTGCAACCGCAATAGAAGCACGGACTCAGACAGAACGGCACATGCACATACAGCGAGAGCCGGCGCGGTATCAGATCCTCATTGGAGGCACGCGCAAAGGCGCGCAACTCGGTCTCGCCGAACGCGGCATTGAACTGTGGTGCGGTCGGGTATGAGGTATAGCGCGGCCCCGCGACGTCATGGCGGGCGATCAGCGATGGATCGAAATGGGGCGTGGTGATCCGGCTAGTCGTCTCCATGCGCGATTGTGCGACGGAAACAGCCGTGCGGCAGTGACCTGGATCAAATTGATGGCAATCCGCAGCGGCAGCATTCGGCGTGAAGAGCTTCATCATATGAGCCAATGCGGCAGATATCGGGGTCTCAATCGGTTTGTGGGTGTCTCCGCTAGCGGGAACTCGCCTGGGAGTTGTATACGCTATTCCCCGCATCCGCGTAAGAGTCGTAAATATGCGCAAATGCCCGCGCGAACTTCTCTTGCTGAAGGTCGCGAGTATACGGTGGCGGCAGCCCGCGCAGCGCCAGCTTGATGGTCTGCATCACCGCAGCCTTGGGCTGTGGCTTCTCGCGCCAGTCCAGTACCAACTTCTCGCGCTTCAGTCTGTCGAGTAGCTCACGGCAGGCCTTCTTTACGTCTATCTCTTGCTGCTTGTCAGCGTCGGCTCCGGCTTAGTGAGGATGTCGAACAGTGCAAGCTCTTCCTCGGTCAGCCCTTCGGCGACTCCGCGCTTCTCCTCCGCAGTCAGCTCCCGCGCAAACTTCACCAGCTCAGCGAACAGGGCCTCCACGTTCTTGCTGCCCGCGTTGTATTCGTCGATCAGCTTCTGGAACCTCTCCGCCAGGTCCACGCGCGAGCTATTCAGGCGGAGCATCTGCGTCAGCTTGCCTTCGATCAGTCGCCGCAGCTTCTCCGCTTCGGTGCGTTTGTGGCTCTGCGCGAACTTGGCCTGCAGCGCCTCGAAATCGATCTCGGCTCAACATTCAGCGCAAATCAACAGCGCCGGTCGTCCTTGAGGCGATCCTTGTCCACACCCGACACGTTGAACGGCGGATTGGCCGTCACGAAGTCGAAGCGGCCAAGCACTTTGTGCGGGTCTTCGTAGTAGGTGTTGGACTCACGAATATCACCGGACAAACCATGCACCGCGAGATTCATCTTGGCGAGCTTGACGGTCTTGGCGTCCTTCTCGGTGCCGAAGCAGGTCAGCTCATTGGTGGCGTTCTTTTGGTGACGCTGCACGAAATCTGCCGACTGCACGAACATGCCGCCGGAGCCGCATGCCGGATCGAAGATGCGGCCGTGGTAGGGCTGGATGATTTCCACGATCAAGCGGACGATGCTGGTCGGTGTGTAGAACACGCCGCCCTTGGAGCCCTCCGCCCGCGCGAAGCTGCCGAGGAAATACTCATAGACCTTGCCGAACGCATCGCCCGCCAGGTCCAGCGGCGACAGCAAGCGCAGCAACTCGACGAGTGTCGCATTAGGCAGACGGTTATAGCTGCGCGGCAAGACGCCTTTCAGATCGGTGTTGCCGCCCTCGATCAGCAACATCGCCTCGTTCAACGCCTTGCCGATGTTGTCGCCTTCCTTGAGCTGCAACAGATACGAGAACCGCGCATGGTCTGGCAGGTACACCACGCCTTCGGCCTGGTAGTCGTGCGCCTCCAACTCGTCATCGGCGAAGCCCTTGGCAAGCAGTGACGCGTGGGCTTCCGCGAATCGCTTGTCCGCGTAACGCAGAAAGATCAGCCCGAGCACCGGCTCCGAGAAATCCGCAGGACGCAAGCCCGTGTTCGCCCACAGTTGATCCGCTGTGGCCCAGAGTCTGTTTTCGACGGCGACGAGATCGGCTGCCACGCTGCGACTTCCCCTTGATCAAACATTGTCGATGACAACGCGCGAGGGCGGGAGCATGTCGCGCTCGTCAGTTGCGTTGGTGCGGTGGAGGGACTCACGATGTAGGCTACAAGCCGCATTGTCGCTAGTGTTCACGAGAAGGCGTCTTGCAGATACCCCCCAATATACCCCCGCTCCAATGCAGTTGTGTATGCAGCATGATGACAACGGCCGCCACCGCCAGCAGGAGTTTTACCAAGCCCCATTAGTACCGCACCAACAGTCGTTTTCGCGGTCGTAGGTCGATCGCGCATTCAAAAGGACAAGGTCGTCAACGTCCGGTAAGCGCCGGAATCGAGATGACATCGACCCATGTCCGCATTCGGCCTATTGTGTTGAAAAAGTCCCTTTTCGCGCAGCGCTGGATGGCGTCGCTTTGACGCGTTCGATGTAGGTGCGCTCTTTTTATTCGAGCGTCGGCACTTTTCTTCGTTCTACGCGGGTATCAATTCTCTATTTTCTACCATCGGGACCCTTCCTCCTCGGCAAAGCGGATCGCGACTGCGCGTCTTTATCGACTATTCGCCACCAAGCGCAGGCACTTTCCGCGTGCTTGGCCGCCTATTCGGGAAGCCATATGCAAGGTGGTGCACAAACTGCATGGCTTACGATGCCGCTGTCCACTTCCGATCACGCCGACGCAGTTCATGAGTAGCTTCTCAGCGATCGCGAAAAGCTCGACAAGTCGGATCCTCCGCTGAATTCCATCGTTGGCAACTCATGGTCCGACGGACAAGGTCGCGCTGGTTGGCGTACAAATGCAAGTCACAAAGTTGCCACAGCTGGCGACGGCATCAACGAAGCACCCGCTCTGAAGCGACCCGACATCGGCATCGCCATTGGCACCGGCACTGACGTTGCAATGGAAAACGGCCACATGACGCTGCGAAGGCGATCTGCGCGGGCGTCCTCCGTGTCCGCGTGTAGCGCATCGCATGCAATCAGCTTGCGGCCTTCGTCGCGTAATTTGCGTGCAGGCTTTCCAAGACCTTGAGCAACTTCTCGCAGTTGTCCTGCGTAGCTGCCTGGTCGTTCGCGTCCCCGCTGGCGTCAAGCCGTTCCGCCAATGTCGCCACAAATTTCACGCTGCCTTTTACTTTCGCTTGTTGGTCAGCCGTCAGTGTCGTCGACTTTTCCGGAAGCGCGGCCACCAGATCACGCACCGCAAAAGCCAAATGGTGCACTTCAGCAAGTTTGCCGCTTTTCACTGTTGTTTTCAGCTCAGCCGTTTTCTGGTCAATGGCGACCCAGATCCCTTCGGCAGTACTCGGGATTGGGGTCTCGGCCGCCGCGCCCGACTTGGGCGAAGCCGCGGCAGGCTCGTGAGCGTCGGCGGGACCGAAAGTCACCAACCCACCCATCAACATAAGCGATGACACAACGTAGTTCAGCTTTGACCTTTTCATGACAATGTCTCCAGTGGAGTAAGTTGATGGTCGTGTTCTCTCTGGCGCCGTTCGCGCCATTGCTCGACGCGGTTGTAGACCGTCGGCACCACGACCATATTGAGAAGCGTGGCCGAGAACAGGCCGCCAAGGACGACCTGGGCCAGCGGCAGTTCGAGTTCTTTTCCGACCGGCGATCCAAACATCAGCGGAACCAGTCCTAGTGCAGCGGTAGCAGCCGTCATCAGTACGGGTACCAATCGGTCCAGCGTGCCCTGCGTCACGACTTCGTCGAGCGGTTTTCCTGCCCGCCGCAATTGGTTGTAGTGGCTTACCAGAATGATGCCGTTGCGCGTCGCGATGCCAAACAGCGTGATGAATCCGATCACGGCGGCAATGCTGAGGTTGGCACCTGCCAAGTACAACGCGACGATGCCGCCGATCATCGCAAGCGGCAGATTGAACAGCACGATCAGCGCCTCACGGAGCGTACCAAACGCCTTGTAGAGCAGCAGCAGTGCGCCGAACAGCGCCAGCGCGCCGAACCCGAGCAACGTGCGGTTCGCTTGCTGCTGGCTTTCGAACTGACCGCCGTATTCGATGTAGTAACCCACAGGCAGTTTCAGCTTCGATGCGATCCTGGTCTGCGTGTCAGCAATCACCGCACTGAGGTCGCGGTCCTCCACATTGAACCCGAGCACGATCACGCGATGCACGTTTTCACGGCTGACCGCATACGGCTGGTCATCAACCCGGATCTCGGCGAGCTGGCGCAACGGTATGGTGGAGTTGGCACCCGGAGTCAGTGCGGGTGCATCGACCGGGATGTCGCGGATCGCACCCACGGTGTCGCGCGCGTGGCTTTGTAGTCGCAGCGTCAAATCAAAACTGCGGCTGCCTTCCAATACGCTGGAAACCGTTTCGCCATTCAGTGCGGTCTGTATGTCGTCGGCGACCTCACCGACATTGATCCCGTAGCGGGCTGCCTTGTCCCGGTCGATCTTGATGGTGACTTGCGGCACACTGATCTGCTGGTCCAGGTTGATGTCAACCACGCCCGGTACATCGTGCACGATCGATTGCGCTTGCAACCCAAGCTGGTAAAGCGTCGGCAACTTTTCACCATAAATCTTGATCGCGACTTGCGAGCGGACGCCGGATTGCACTTCGTCCATGCGATGGGCAATGAACTGGCCCACGTTGAACACGGTTCCCGGGATTTGCGCGAGGTCGTCGCGGATTTGTTTCAACAGCTTGTCCGCCGGCATCGAGGGGTTCTTCGCGAAGTCCAGGCGCACGTCGAATTCACTGAAATTCGGCGGCTGCGCATCCTCGTCCAGATCGCTGCGTCCGGCGCGCTGGTCGATGGACACGACTTGCGGATACTTGAGCAGGTCCTCGCGCACCAACTTGCCCAGACGCATCGACTCTTCCAACGACGTGCCCGGAAGCGTCGTCATCGCGACAATGAAATTGCCTTCCTTAAACTCGGGCAGAAACGACAACCCGAAAAAGGGTAACAACGCGAGCGCGCCCGCCAGGATGGCGACAGACAATCCCATCACCAGCCAGAAGTGCGCGAGCGAGAAGATCAACACACGCCGGAAATGGTGCTTGATCCAGCGTACGAATCTGGTCTCTTGATCCTGTTCATCCTGCTGTTCGACGGCAGGTGAACCACGCAACGCCGGATCATCTTGGCTTGCTTGCAGCAGCACACCGACATCTCGGCGTTTTTCATCGCGCCGGATGAGCAGCAGGTAGCACAGGGCCGGCACCATGGTGACCGCAACAACCAACGATGCGCTCACGGAAGCGATATAGGCCACGCCGAGCGGGCTGAAAATACGGCCGGCCAGGTCCCCCAGGAAGAAGATCGGGATAAAGATCAGCACGATGATTGCGGTTGCATAGACGACCGAGTTGGTGATCTCGCGCACCGCGTCGAACACCACCTGCAGAGTTCCGAGGGGTTGCGTCGACGCGCGATTGATACGCAGCCGACGGACAACGTTTTCGACCGTGATGATGCCGTTGTCGACAACCTCGCCGATTGCGATCGCCAGTCCGCCGAGCGTCATCGAGTTGATGCCCACACCCAGCCCGTGCATGACCAAGATGCCGCCGACGAACGATATGGGCATCGACAGGAATGAGATGAACGAGGCCCTCCAGTTCATCAGGAAAAGGAACAGCACCGCGATCACGATCAATGCGCCCTCCAGGAGCGCTACCGTCAGATTGTGGATCGCGGCCTCGATGAAGTTTGCCTGCCGGAACACTTGGGTGTTCATGCTCACGCCGGCCGGCAGACTCTTGGTGATTTCAGTCAGTGCCGATTCGACCTTGCGGGTCGTGGTCAGGGTGTCGGCGCCGTAGGCTTTGGAGATCGTACCGATCACTGCGTTCTTGCGTCCGAATGCACCATCCCCGCGCTTGATCTCGCCTCCATTGCCTACGTCGGCGACATTGCCAACGGTGATCGGCACGCCGTTGCGCAGGGTAATGACCGTATTCCTGATGTCTTCGAGCGAGGTGATCCGACCGATGCCGCTGACGATCAATTCCTGTGCTGGGCCTTGCACGAATGCCCCGGGAACATTGGTGTTGGCGGCCAGCAATGCCTTGCGAATTTCCTCGATGCTAACCTTGTACGCCTGCATGCGCAGTGGATCCATACGCACCTGATATTGCTTCACTTCGCCACCGATCGCGACCACCGATGCGATGCCGCCCAACGACAATAAGCGCGGCCGCATGTCCCAATCAGAGAACGTACGCAATTGTTCCGGAGTTAACGTGTCGCTGACCAACGCATACTTCACCAACCAGCCGACGGCCGAGGTCACTGGCAGCATCACCGGCGGTTTGGCGGTCCTGGGCAGTTGCGCCAGCACATTCTGCAGGCGTTCGTTGATGAGCTGCCGATCCAAATAGATGTCGGTGTTCGAGTCGAACACCACAACGATGGTGGATAGGCCAACAAAGGTCTTCGAACGCACCGCATT
>JAYTQX010000066.1:0-2330 GCA_043746455.1 Pseudomonadota bacterium | reverse complement strand
TCACGTCCAAGCCGAGCGCAGCCACGATGTCTTCGATGGAACAGCCGCTCCAGCATCGCAAGAGCACTGCACCGCTCGGCGTGTCGGCGATGCTCAAGGCGGAGCGATTGGTTCCAGAGTGCGCCGGACAGGCGCAGCGCCAGCGATCGCGGGCGGTCTGCTTCGCGCCGGTCACGCGGGCGAGGACCATATCGACGGGGTTCATACGCGGCCCCCAAGCTGAGCCAGGAACTCGGCCACGTCAGCATGGCAGTCGAAGTGGCGCGTGATGCCGCCGCAGGCCACGATGCAGGCGCCCGATTCGAGTTCGTGAAACGTGGCGCCCAGCAGCGCCAGCTTCGCGGCGATAGTGCTGCGCGATTTGGCTTGTGCGACGCGCTCAATCTCGGCGCAGTCGATTCCTGCGACAATCGTGTCGGAGGTTTTGCCACCTTCTGTTGGTGTAGGACTGGCCCCGCTCACCCCGGGGCCTTTTCCTTTGTGGGGGTCGCGATCCATGATCGCGCTCAGGCCGTAGCGGCAAGGGCCGCCATGAATTGGCGCACGTCGCCGACCCGCACGCGCACCATCTTGCCGGTGACCATGACCCGCTGCAGGCGTCCCGCGCGAAACAGCCGCCAGGTCGTGGTTTCAGAGCAGTCCAGCAGAGCCCCGACCATCCCGGTCGTGACGAGCGCGTCGTCGGGCAGAGCCTTGAAGGTCTCGATCTCTTCCGGGGTCACTTTCGTCGCCATTGCGTTTCCTTGATGGGCCGTGAAGCGACCCGAAAACGCCAGCATGGGCGCGGTGGACTTAAACCGCGAGGCAGATCAACTAGGCTTTAATTCGGCGGCCTTTCATGTGGCGGCGAACGGTGCTCGAATCGAGCGAACCCCCCAGGTGGTCGAGCACGTCTTCGGCGGTGGCGTCCGGGCCGAGGGCGAGGCACGCGGCCCGGACTCTCTCACTGGTGGCGTCCCCGATTGCGCGCCGCGCGGCCTTCGCTGCGGCACGCGCTGCAGGCAGCCGCACAAGTACATGGAACCACTGCGTGGCGTGGCGCAGGAGGGCCGGCGTGGGCTTGAGAGTGGTGGTGGGCCTGCCCCGCTTGCGCGCGGTCGGCTCTGGCCAGGCCGCGAGGATCGGCGTGCGTGCAATCTCGATCATTCGCTCGGCGCTCAGGGGCGCGCCATGCGCCAGCGCGTCGCGGAACGCAGCGAGCGTTTCAGGCGGCGGGTCAAACTCCCCCGCGTCGATGGCGCGGCGAATTTCGGCGTCGTGGTCGTTCGGCATTGCTGTTGGACTGTTGGCGGCGACTGTTGGGCTGTTGGCAGCGGACAGCGGCTGTTGCCTCAGGCTGCGGCCAGTCCGCGCACCGTGCGAATTGGCATGACCTTCCCGCCGGCCTGCCACACGTCGAGCAGGTCGGCCCACCGTTGCATCATGTCCACGCGGTCGCGCATGTGGTCGGCGCGGTTGTACGCGCCGCGAACGCGGTTCGGCTCTGCGTGCGCGAGCTGGCGCTCGATCCAGTCGCCGGGGAAGCCCACGCTGTTGAGAATCGTGCTGCCAGTTGTTCGCGTGGCGTGCGGGCTGAATTTGCCTGCCCAGCCGAGCACCTTGAGCGCGGTGCGCTGGCTGTGCGTGCTCATTGGCTGCGCATGGTCGTCGCGGCCGGGAAACACATGCGCGCGGTGGCCGGTGATGCCCTTGATGCCGCGCAGCAACGCCACGGCCTGCGTGCTCAGCGGTGTGGAGTAGGGCCTGCGCATTTTCATGTTGGCTGCAGGGATCGACCACACGGCTTTGTCCAGGTCCAGGTGCGCCCACTGCGCCCCGCAGGCTTCGGCAGGCCGCACCAGGGTGAGCCACATGAGCCGGAATGCTGCAGGCACCTGAAACATGCCCGACCTGTAGCCGGCCATGTCGCGCAGAAGCTGGCCGACTTCTTCGACCGACAGCGCCTTCTTGTGCTCCGAGCGATGGGTCGGGAGTTGCCCCGCGCCGATCACTGACGCCATTGCGTCGCGGTCGGCGCGGCCGGTGCTGAGGGCGAGCGCGAAGACGCCCGTCAAGGTGCGTTGCAGCTCCTCTTTTACGGCCGGGCCATTGCGGCGCAGCGCGCGCTTGAGAAGGTCGAAACAGTGAGCGGACGTGACCTCGCACATGGGCATCGCGCCGACGCGGTCGAACGCCGTGCGCTCCAGCAAGTTGAGCCGCCGCGCCTTCGTGACCGGCTCCCAGCCCTTGGCGGCCGCGCGCAGGTCAAGCCACTCGCGCGCTACGAACTCGAAGGTTTGGCTGCGGGCGTCGGCGGCCCTTACGCCGTCGAGCTTGCGCTGTTGCACCGG
>JAYTQX010000065.1:0-2806 GCA_043746455.1 Pseudomonadota bacterium | reverse complement strand
CGCCGGCGTGCCCGGTTTGCAGCTGACGTGGATGGACGCGAAACAAGGCTCGCAGGTGTTCACGCCGCGGATCGGCAAACCGGTCGAGATCAACGCCCTGTGGTTGAACGCTCTCGAGGTCATGACACGCCTCGCAGCGCGCCGGCGCGAGCGCGCGGCCCGCCGCTATCTGCGCGATCTGCTGGTGCACGGGAGCAAGGGCTACGCGCGTTTCTGGAACGCGGAGCGCCAGTGCCTGTACGACGTCATCGACGTCGACGGCGGCACCGGCCATGATGCCAGCCTGCGACCGAACCAATTGTTCGCGGTCGCGCTGCCATATTCGGCGCTGACGAGCGCACAACAGCGCGCCGTCGTCGATGCCTGTGCGCGCGAGCTGCTGACCAGCTACGGATTGCGCAGTTTGAGCCCGGCCGATCCGGCCTACCTCGGCCGCTACGGCGGCGATCCGTACCAGCGCGATGCCGCCTATCATCAAGGCACGGTATGGAGCTGGCTGCTCGGCCCATTCGCGTGGGCGCATTACCGCGTGTACGGCGATGCGCGCTTGGCGCAAGCGTTTCTCGCGCCGATCGCGGAGCACCTCGCCGAAGCGTGCCTGGGCACGGTCAGCGAGATCATGGACGGCGATGCGCCACACGCGGCGCGCGGCTGTTTTGCGCAGGCGTGGAGCGTCGCCGAGGTCTTGCGGTGTTGGATTCGGCTCGAACGGCAAACCGCCGCAACGTGAGGAACGCCTAGTGAACTTGGAGCGCGAACGGCTGTTGTCTAATTTGCCCGGCCCCGCGGGTTGGCACCACTGGGGACCCTATTTGAGCGAACGTCAATGGGGCACCGTGCGCGAGGATTACAGCCCGTACGGCACGGCGTGGGACTATTTTCCGCACGATCATGCGCGCAGCCGCGCGTACCGTTGGGGCGAGGATGGGATCGCCGGCTTCTGCGACGCCACGCAGCGGATCTGTCTGTCGCTCGCGCTATGGAACGGCAAAGACCCGATTTTGAAGGAGCGCCTGTTCGGCTTGACCAACCGCGAGGGCAATCACGGCGAAGACGTCAAGGAGCACTACTACTACCTCGATGCCACACCGACACACTCGTACTTGAAAATGCTCTACAAATATCCGCAATCCGAGTACCCCTATGCGCAACTCGTCGCGGAAAACGCGAGGCGCGGCACGCACGAGCCTGAATACGAACTGCTGGATACCGGCTGTTTCGGCGGCAACCGCTATTTCGACGTGTTCGTCGAGTACGCGCAAGCCGAGCCCGGCGATGTCCTGATGACGATCACTGCCTGGAACCGCGGCCCCGCAGCGGCGCCGCTGCACCTGATTCCGCAACTCGTTCTGCGCAATACCTGGAGCTGGCAAGCGAACACGGCGAAGCCTCTACTGCGCGCGCTCGACGGCACGACGCTCGCGCTCGAACCCGCGGACCTCGGCATGAGTTTTTTGTACCTGGACGGTGCGGCGCAATGCCTGTTCACCGAAAACGACACCAACTCGCCGCGCTTGTGGGGCGTCGGCGCTCCGGGATTTTACAAAGACGCGTTTCACGAGCGCATCGTCCATCAGCATGCCGGCGCCGTGAATACGGCGAACACCGGCACCAAGGCCGGGATATGGCGCCACGGGACGATCGAGGCTGGCGGCAGTATGCGCTTGCGCTTGCGTCTGTCGCGGCGCGCGCAGGCCGCCCCGTTCGCCGACTACGCTGCGCTGTTCGACCGGCGCCGGCAGGAAGCGGACGCCTTTTACACCGATCTGCAAGCCGGCATCGCCTCGCCCGACGAGCGACTGGTGCAGCGCCAAGCGTTCGCCGGTCTGATTTGGAGCAAGCAGTTCTATCATTACGACATCCGCCGGTGGCTCGCCGGCGATCCCGCTCAGGTGCCGCCGCCGCCGCAGCGCTTGCACGGCCGCAATATCGACTGGGAGACCCTCGACAACGCCGAGGTAGTGTCGATGCCGGACAAATGGGAGTTTCCGTGGTACGCATCCTGGGACCTCGCGTTTCATTGCATCTCGTTCGCTCTGATCGACCCGGAATTCGCCAAAAATCAGCTCGTGCTGTTGACGCGTGAGTGGTACATGCATCCGAACGGTCAGATGCCGGCGTACGAATGGGCGTTCAGCGACGTCAATCCGCCGGTGCATGCCTGGGCTGCATGGCGGGTCTATCAAATCGACCGCAAACAAAACGCCGGCAGCGGCGATCTCGCTTTTCTCGAGCGCGTGTTCCACAAGCTGATGTTGAACTTCACGTGGTGGGTCAATCGCAAGGACGAATTCGGCAACAATATTTTCCAGGGCGGATTCTTGGGTCTGGACAATATCGGCGTGTTCGACCGCAGCCAGAAGCTGCCCACCGGCGGCTACATCAATCAATCCGACGGCACCAGCTGGATGGCGATGTATGCGCTCAATTTAATGCGCATTGCGCTGGAATTAGCGCAGCACAATCACGTCTACGAAGACATCGCGTCGAAATTCTTCGAGCATTTCCTGCACATCGCGGAGGCGATGGACTGCATGTATAACGAGGGCTGCGGCTTGTGGGACGAGCAAGACCAGTTCTTCTACGACGTCCTGAACCTGCCGGACGGCCGCCGCCTGCGCATGCGCGTGCGCTCGATGGTCGGCCTGATCCCGCTGTTCGCGGTCGAGACGCTCGAGCCCGAACTGCTCGACAAGCTGCCCGGCTTCCGCCACCGTCTCGAATGGCTGTTGCATTCGCGCCCGGATCTTGCGCGCCTGGTCTCGTACTGGCAGGAACCGGGCCACGGGCAGCGGCGGTTATTGTC
>JAYTQX010000064.1:0-5153 GCA_043746455.1 Pseudomonadota bacterium | reverse complement strand
AAGCAATGCAGCCGCGCGTGTCGCCAAAGCGGCCGTGCCGAGTGGAATGAATCGATGGAAAACACCCTGAACTACCAATTCAACTATGCCGTGCCGCCGTTGCTGGCTCCGCTGCCGAAGGCCGATCCGAATGCGCCGACGTTCGCGTCGGAGGACGGTCTGGTCGCGTCTCTGTCGAGCCAGGAGTGTGTGTATCAGGTTCGGCGCACCGGCGAAACGCATGTGATGACGTTTCAGGTACTGCAGGCAATGGATCAATGCCGCGAATTTCGTTCGCTCGATGAACACTCGGCGCGCATCCAGTCTGTGATCCCGGCGCTGGCGAATAAGCGCGACGACGTCAAGCGCGTGGTCGAAGGTCTGGTCCAGCGCCGCCTGCTCGTTTCCGATAGCGATTTCATCGAGCGACTCTGCGCCGCTGCGCCGCGCGCGCAGGCGCCGCTGCGCGCTGTGTTCATCCGCGCGTGTGACCGGCCGGAACAGCTGACTCATCTGATCGACTCCCTGACCGAATACGAACGCCGCTTTCGGGCCGGTCGGCGCTATGTGGTGATCGACGACTCGGTACTACCCGCCAACATAAACGAGCAGCGCGATCTGCTGCGTGAGTTTGCGCGCACAACGGGCTGCAAGGTGAACTATATCGGACTGTCTGAACGCGCCAGGATCGCGGAAAAATTCATCAAGGTACGACCGCAAACCAGGAGCGTCGTCGAAAAACTGTTGTTGCGTGACAAGCATGCGCGCGAGCAACGTTTTGGCGGAGGGCGCGGCTGGAACCTTGCATTGCTGCTCTCTGCGGGTGCTCGCCTTGCCCTGCTCGACGATGACCTCCGCCTCCAGCTCAGGCGTCCACCATTTATAGAAGCGGGCCTCGATCCAAACCCGAATGCGCAAATGCGCGCCGCCTTCATGGCGAATATGGAAGAGGCTTTTGCCTACGGCGAGTCTTCGGCGGAGGACCCGTTTGCGTTACATCTGGATGCATGTGGTCAGTCGCTTGGTGCCTTGGCACGTATGCAGTATCCACTATCGCGGCAGTCCATGCGCGGACTTAACCTATCGCGGCTTGATCTGCTGTCCGGCCCCTCGCCCGTAATCGGGACGCAGCTTGCGACCTATGGCAGCTCGCGCGCGCCTAACGGGTTGTGGATGTACCATCTCGATGGCAGTTGCCGTGAGGAATTCTGGCGCGACCGGGAAAGCTATCTACGCAATACGGACGCCCAGCAAATCTGGTTTGGTGTCGCTCAGGCGAAAGTTTGGGAGGCCGTCGGATGCACGCCGTTCACGCTCGACAACAGTCAGCTATTGCCTTGCACGAATCCTGTCGGGCGTAGCGAAGATGGCTTGTGGAGCGCGCTGGCGCGCTATTGCCACACCGATGCCCTTGTGCTCGAGTTGCCGGATGGGATCGGGCACGTGCAGGAAAAGGGGCGCAAACGCGCGGAAATCACCCGTGCCGCCCATGTACCGAACGTCAATCTATTTCTGCGTGACTACGTGCAGCGCCAGTTCGGGCTGTTCAAGGCCGCAGACGCCGGCCAGCGATTGCAGTTTCTCGCCCACGTGCTGCGCGATCTTTCGGGGGCCAGCCAGAGTGATCGCGTCGCGCATCTGCGCGAATACCTGAGCTACGTCCGCGCTAATATTGTCGACCGATTGCAGCACCAACTGGAGGCAGCCACAGGTGCGCCAGTTTACTGGCAGGCGGACGTGCGCGTAATTGTCGAGGCCAATGCTAAGGCCTTGCTTTCTAAAGCGGCACCACGACTCGGCGATTGGCCTGAGGATATCGACGACGCCGGTTGCGGCACGGCCTTGGCGAGCGAGCTCAACGGGATGGCCGATGCGCTAGAGCATTGGCCGGCACTATGGCAGCATGCACAGGAACAGGGCGAAAATCTGCTCAGTGCATTGTGAGTGCAGGCATACCCGCAGGGGAGTCGCCTGATCCCGTTGCGTCGGGCAAAGGCGGATTGACCAGCGTCATCATTGTCGCTGCCGACAGTGGCGACGGTCTTGCCGAGTGCGTCGCGCGTTCGCTCGGCAGTACAGCGTTGGTGGAAGTAATCGTCGCCGACAATGCCTCGCGCGACGGCAGCGTCGCCCGCGTCGCGCAATTGTATGCACGGAATGAACAAGTGCGCATTCTGCGCAATGAGAAAAATCTCGGCTTCGGCAGCGCGTGCAACCGCGCTGCGACGCTGGCGCGCGGCGACGCCCTGCTGTTTCTCAACCCGGATTGCCTGATCGAGACCGATACGATCGCGCGCCTGCGAGCAATCGCGACAGGCGATGCGCAGATCGGTCTTATCGGCGCGTTGCAGCTCGACGCGCACGGTCGTGTCGATGCCGCCTCACGCCGCCGCGATCCGCTGCTACGGCGCGCGCTGCTGAGTTTCTCCGGACTTGCGCGTCTGGCGTCGTGGCGGCCGGCGCTTGCCGGAGTGGCGATGCCGCCATTGCCCGCGGATAGCATGGTTGCGCCAGCCGCTACGAGCGAGGTCGAAGCGGTGGACGCCGTATCCGGCGCCTTGATGTGCCTGCCGCGCGCGGCTTTCGCGCGCATGCGCGGTTTCGACGAAGGCTATTTTCTGCATTGTGAGGACCTCGACCTGTGTCGACGCGTGCGCGACGCAGGCTTGCGCGTGGTGTGCGCGACTGGGCTGCGCGTCAGGCATGCAAAAGGCGGATCCAGCCGGAGACGGCCGTTGTTTGTGGCCTGGCACAAGCACCGGGGCATGTGGCGCTGGTTCGTCAAATTCGATCCGGCCGCGCGCAATCCCCTGCTACGCGCCTTGGTCTGGTGCGGCATGTGGCTGCATTTCGCCTTGCTGATTCCGCTGTATCTCCTGCGCGCGCTCAAGGCGCGCTTTTCAAGCGCCGCCTAGGGCCCAGGCGGAGCGTAGGGATCGCGAAATTCCAGTCCGCCGTGGCGGCCTCGAACTAGGGCGAGATTGTCGATCAGTCCCTGATGCGTCGGCAGACGCTGCAGCGCCTGCGTCAGCAGCAATTCCGCGCGCGCAGGATTGCCATTGCGATAGTTCGCCATGCCGGCGAGATTCAACGCATTGATGTCGTCCGGCCGCAGCGCAAGCGCGCGTTCGAGGCAATCCAGGGCCACCACAAGTTCGCCGAACTTGAGATAGGTCTGGCCGCAATACAGCAGGGCATCGAAATTGCCCAGCCAGAAATCGAAGAACGCCGCCCATTTCGCGCGGATGCGTCCGATGTACTCGTCGCGCTGCGCCTTGTCGTCGTTGCCGCCGAACCCGCAGCCGGACTCGCCGGCGTTCGCGTTCCAGATGCAGGTCGGAATATCGACATAGCGAAACGCGGTGCGCGCGGCGCAGTTGACGAAAAAATCGTGATCCTCGTACACCGCGAACGCCGGATCGAAACGCGCACCCTGTTCGATCAGACTGCGCTGGATCAGGGTCCCGCAGGTGGTCGAGCGGCTGTGGAACCACAGCTGCACATGATTGCCCGGCAGGCTGCAATGTCCGAGCAGGCTGCCATCGCCATCGAGTACGCGGGTGCGCGAGTAGACCATGCGTTCGTTGTCCGCCCGCGGCGCCTTGAGCATCGTGGTCAGATGCAAGGGCAGCAATTCATCGTCGTCGTCGAGAAAATTGAGCCATTCGCCGTGCGCAGCATCGAGGCCGGCATTGGCCGCGCCGGGTCGCGACAAACGCTCGCCATGTTCAGAAAATACCAGGCGCAGGGGACGGTCGCGATACGTCGTCGGCAGCGCGCGGTGCGTGCGCCCGCAGGCGGCGATCACGACGATTTCGAGATTCGGCCAGGTCTGCGCAGCGGCCGAATCGAGCGCGCGCATCAACATCGGCCGATCCATGCTGCGGATCAGAATCGAAACCAGCGGTGCGGTTGAGGGCGTCATCGGATCGGATTCCGCGGGACAAGTCTAAATTGTATACTTTGCCGGCGCGCAGCGCGATTCACGCCAGCTTGCGGTACTTGATCCGGTGCGGCTTGGCCGCTTCCTCGCCGAGGCGCGCCTTCTTGTCCGCTTCGTATTCGCCGTAGTTGCCGGTGAAGAATTCGACATGCGAATCGCCTTCGAAGGACAGGATATGCGTCGCGATGCGGTCGAGGAACCAGCGATCGTGCGAGATCACCAGCGCGCAGCCGGGAAATTCGAGCAACGCCTCTTCGAGCGCGCGCAGGGTTTCGATATCCAGATCGTTGGAAGGCTCGTCGAGCAGCAGCACGTTGCCGCCGGCCATCAGGGTTTTTGCCAGATGCAAACGGCCGCGCTCGCCGCCGGACAGCTGGCCGACGATCTTCTGCTGATCCGCACCCTTGAAATTGAAGCGGCCGAGATAGGCGCGCGACGGGGTTTCGTATTTGCCGACGGTAATCATGTCGGCGCCGCCGGAGATTTCCTGCCACACGTTCTTCGAACTGTCGAGCGTGTCACGCGATTGATCGACGAAGGCCAGCTTGACCGTCTGCCCGAGCACAATCTCGCCCACATCCGGTTTCTCCTTGCCCATGACCAGCTTGAAGAACGTCGATTTGCCCGCGCCGTTCGGTCCGATGATGCCGACGATCGCGCCGGGCGGAACCTTGAAGCTCAGATCGTCGATCAACAGGCGATCGCCGAATGCTTTCGACACGCCCTTGAACTCGATCACGCTGTCGCCCAGGCGTTCGCCGGGCGGGATGTAGATTTCGTTGGTCTCGTTGCGCTTCTGGTACTCGACCGAGTTGAGTTCCTCGAAGCGATTCAGGCGCGCCTTGCCCTTGGACTGGCGCCCCTTCGCGCCTTGGCGCACCCATTCGAGTTCGCGCTGGATCGCCTTGCGTCTTGCCTTTTCGCCGGATTCTTCCTTCTGCAGACGTTCGTCTTTCTGCTCCAGCCACGAGGAGTAGTTACCCTTCCACGGAATGCCACGGCCACGATCGAGTTCCAGAATCCACTCGGCGGCATTGTCCAGAAAATAGCGGTCATGCGTGACCGCGACGACCGTGCCCGGAAACTTCTGCAGGAACTGTTCGAGCCATTCGACCGATTCGGCATCCAGATGGTTGGTTGGTTCGTCTAGCAGCAGCATGTCGGGTTTGGACAGCAGCAGGCGGCACAGGGCGACGCGGCGCTTTTCGCCGCCGGACAGCGTCTTGATCTG
>JAYTQX010000063.1:0-5246 GCA_043746455.1 Pseudomonadota bacterium | reverse complement strand
CGGTTTCGGCGCCAAGCATTGCTCTGCCAGCGTGGAGGAAATGAAGAAGCGGTTCGGGTGCGCGTGTACGTCAGCGCCGTTCACGCGCGCATTCACGTTGTGCACGAACTGCGTCATCGTCAGGTTGTCGAGCATCGAGGCGAACGGATGGAAGTAGCTCTCGAAACCCGGCTTGGTGCACCACTTGTCGAACACGATGCCGCATTTGTAGGTGGCGTGACAGGCCGGCATCCACTCGGCTTCCTCGATGCCGAGACTGTCGAAGAAGCCGCGCAGCCACGGCGTCGATCCTTCGCCAACGCCGATGATGCCGACCACGGGCGATTCCAGCACCTCAATCTCGATGCCCTTGGGCAGCAGTGACTGCGCCAGCGTCATCGCGCACATCCAGCCGGCCGAACCACCGCCGACAATGACGATCTTGCGGATGTTTGGCGGAACGTGCGCGCGCGGATCCGGCTGCGTCACCGAAAACGAGTAATTGAACAGCGTAGCGGTGGCGTTGGCGGTAGCGCTCGTCATGATCCCACGGCTCCAACCTTTACCAGATAACCTCCCGATTTCTCATCGCGCTCCAGTTCCAGCAGTTTGCGCGCCTTGGCTTCTTCGAGCAGTGCGTTGAAGGATTTGAATCCAAAGTAGCTTTCGTTGAAGCCGGGGTTGCGCCGTTTCAGGGCCTGTTTGATCATCGAGCCCCAGAGTTTTTCGTCCTCGCCTCGTTCGGCGAACAGTGCTTCCACCGTTTCCAGTACGAGGTCGAACGCTTCCTGTTTTCTCGCGGCGTCGGATTTCTGTTTCGGCGCGGCCACCGGCGCGGCGCTTTTTTCCTCGACTTTCTTATTCGGTGCCGGCCTTGTTTTTTGCACGCGCACGAGATCGTCGTAGTAGATGAACTCGTCGCAATTGGCGATCAGCAGTTCCGATGTCGAATTTTTCACGCCGACACCGATCACCGTCTTGTTGTTCTCGCGCAGCTTGCTGACCAGCGGCGAAAAATCCGAGTCGCCACTGAGGATGACGAAGGTATCGACATGTGCCTTGGTGTAGCACAGGTCGAGCGCGTCGACGACCATGCGGATATCGGCCGAATTCTTGCCCGACTGGCTGACGTGTGGCACCTCAATTAGCTCGAACGAGGCGTAGTGCATGGCCGGACGGAAGTCCTTGTAGCGCTCCCAGTCGCAATACGCTTTCTTGACGACGATGCTGCCCTTGAGCAGCAGGCGCTCGAGAGCACCTTGTTGATGTCGAATTGCGCGTACTTGGCTTCGCGCACGCCGAGCGCGACGTTCTCGAAATCGCAGAACAGCGCCAGGTTGCGGATTTCGGGTTGTATGGCCATGGTCAAGCCTCCGTGCAGGGATGCTGCACTGTGCACGCGGGCGCTACTGCGATCAAGAGCTTCCCGCATCCGGCGGTGTCTGAGTTTGAAATGAGGAACCGTTCCCTGAGGTATCGAAGGGGTGAATGGTTTCGTGGAGCGCCGTTCATGGTTCGATACCTCACCACGAACGGCTACGATTATTTTCGGTAAGACGTACCCCGCATCCACACAGATTGAACTTACATCAACGACCCAACGCGTTGCGCAATAGCTTGGCAAATTCCTTCGGGTCGCTCCTGCGAATCACGACACGCGGCGTCTGCTGCCAGTCGGCAGCGCGCTGGATCGCCTGCGCGACTTCCTCGACCAGCTGCGGCGTGACCTTTGTGCCCGGATCGAGGAAAATCGCCTTGACCTCGAACATGCCATCGGCACGGTGTGCCTTCGCGTCAAGCCGGCCGATCAAGCGGCCGCGGTGCAGGATCGGTAGCACGTAATAGCCGTAGCGGCGTTTGTGGCCGGGCGTGTAGCACTCGATCGTGTAGTCGAAGTCGAACATCGTGCTGGCGCGTTCGCGGTCCCAGACGATCGGGTCGAACGGTGACAGCAGGGTCGTATGCGCCGCGCGCAAACCACCACGCTGCGCGCGTGCGAGCAACGGCGCATGATCGCGATGCACATAGGCGGGATTGTCCCAGCCGCGCACCTCGATGCGAATCAGGTCGCCCGTTTCGACATGCGGATCCATATCGGTATCTTTGTACTTTTTCCCGCTGCGGAAATAATCGGCAATCCAGCGCGCCTGCGCGATGCCCAGTGCGCCGACTGCGCCGAGCACGAATTCGCGGCGGATTTCGGCATTCGTCAGGACGTGGTCCGGCACCGCGTGCCTGGCCTGCGCGAGCACGCGTTCGCGCAGGTCGTAGACGCGCTGGAATTTCTCGCGCCGCGCGACCATGAACTCGCCGAGCACGAACCAGGCTTCCAGCCAGCGCTTTTCGTCCTTCCAGCCCCACCAGCCCGCCCCGCCCTGGCGCGTGCTTTCGAAATCGGAGGCTTTCACCGCACCGTTTTCGCGTACGTGCGCGAGCAGGCGATCCATTTCCGCGCGATGCTCGTGGTGCATGCGCACGGCATGCTTGTGCGCCCAGTGATTCGCGCGCATACCATCCTGATTGCGATGCAGCGGGAGATCGCCCATCGCGGCAAAGCAGGCTTCGTGTGCCCAGCATTCGAAGATCGCGCCGCGCGCGAGCAGTTGGTCGAGCCACTCGGGCCGATAGTCGCCGAGCCGCGAAAACAGCACGAGATAAGGACTGCGCGCGACGACGTGGATCGTGTCGATCTGCAGCAGCCGCATGCGTTCGATCGCTGCCAGCACCGATGCCCGCCTTGCGCGCCCACGCGGCGGTCTGAGGAGGCCCTGCGCAGCCAGATGCAGGTTGCGTGCCTGCTGTATACTCAAAGCGATACGGTCGGTTAGCGAAGAGTTATTCTGCATAGAACTTGGTGCGGCGCTTCCGGTCTATCTTTCCGCTGTCCAATCCCGATCACTTCACTGGAGATACTCCCATGAAACCGCTGTTTCGTGTTGCTGTTTCCACCCTGCTGGCCCTGGGTTTCGCCGCAGGCGCGCAAGCGCAACAGAAGACCGGTGAAACGCACTTCACCGATGCACAGGGGCGCGATGTCACCGCCTATTCTACCCACCCCGCTCACGAATCTTACGGCCCCAAGCCGAGTTTCGCCCAGCTCGATACGAACCACGACGGTGTGATCAGCCGTGCAGAGGCCGAAGCCTATGCGCCGTTGGTCAACGATTTCGACTATGTCGCCGGTGGCGGAGAAAAGATTACGCCGCGACAGTACGCGAAGTGGGATGCGCGCTAAACGCAAACTCCTTTGAGTTGATATCGCATACGCAAAAAACCCTTTGCCTCGGGGAGGCAAAGGGTCGGTTCGTAAAACGATTGCGCTATGCCGGGCGCGCGGGCTGCGTCAGTGATGGCCGCCGCCGCTGTGGCCCGTAGACCCCGAGTGTCCGCCGCCATGTGCCGTGGTGTGCCCGCCGTGCCCGCCGTAGCCGCCACCGTACCCATGGCGCCAGGGACCGTGATAGTGGCCACCGCAACAGTAGCCGCCGCCGTAGAAACCGAGGCCGAGCCCGATGTAGGGTCCGTAACCCCACCACGGGTTGTAGTAGTAGCCGGGCGCGTAATAGGGATCCGCGTCGTCGTAGGCATCGACTGCGGCATTGCCGCCGTAGCGGCCGTCGTCGTTGTACACCACACCGGTCCGTTGATAGTAGGCGGGTGGATAGACACAACCGCCCAAGGCGGTAAGCGCACCCAGCAACAAGGTCGTTCCGATAATCTTCATTCCACGTCTCATGGCGTTCTCCCGCCTGTTCGATAAGCACAATATACGCGCGCGGGGCTAAATAGGGCGATTATCTGGTACTTGACTGGTGAATAAATAACCTGTAGAGTGCTTCCCATAGACACAGGAAGCTCGATCATGACCAAGAGAATCCACCAGCTCACTCTCCGCGAGTTTGAAAAAGCATTCCCCGACGAGGATTCCTGTCGGGTCTACTTGATGACGAACCGCTGGCCGGATGGCCCGCGCTGCCCGCGTTGCGGTCATCTTGGCGTGCGCCCGGTGTCCACGATGGAATTTCGCTGGCAGTGCTACCAATGCTCGCCTGACAGCGGTTATCGCTTTTCCGTGCTGGTGGGTACGATTTTCGAGAATACGAATAAGCCGTTGCGCCAGTGGTTTCAGGTTATCCACTTGATGCTCACCAGTAAAAAGGGAATTAGTGCCTTGCAGATTTACCGCATGGTTGGTTTCGGCTCCTACAGCACCGCGTGGAGCATGTGTCATCGCATTCGCGCCGGAATGCAGGACGAGGACTTTCACAAACTGATGGGCATCGTCGAAGTGGACGAAACCTACGTCGGCGGCAAAGCCAAGAATCGGCACAAAGACAAGCGTGGTGGCCCCGGTGGAACCGGCTCGGCTGGTGGCTCCGGCGGTACGGGAAAAGCCATTGTCGCGGGTGCCGTTCGGCGCAAAGGCAATGTCGTTGCTCGCGTCATCGCCAATACGGGCAAAGAAGCTCTGCGCCGCTTTGTTCAAAGCGCCGTCTCGCACAAGGTCAGCCTGCTCTGCACCGATCAGCACAGCGGCTACTTCGGCATGGACACGCTGTATCCGCACGGCGTCGTGAACCATGTGAAAGGCCAGTACGTCATGGGCGCAATCCACACGAACACCATCGAAGGCTTCTGGTCGCTGCTCAAGCGCGGGATTATGGGTGCGTATCACAAAGTGTCTGCCAAGTATTTGCCGCTGTACGTTGCCGAGTTTCAGTTCAGATATAACAATCGAAAGAATCCGGCGATCTTTGAAACAGCTATCAGAGGTTGTTAGCCTTTTACCAATTTAGCCAAAAGTTCTTTCTTCAATGACTCCGACAACGAGTCTGTCGCTACGACCACCTCCCCGGGATCAGGAATAAGTCTTGGCCCTCTTCCCGTTGTTACCATCCTCGATCCGTCACGTTGCACATGCACATGTGGTTGCGTGGTATAGCCCCACTGATCGGCAGAGACCTCCTTACCTTTATGAATCATCCTCACCCCATCCAAGGCTAGTGCATCCTTAACAATCTCTGGATCGCGCCTAAGAATCGTGCCGAGTTCACGCACGGTATAAAACCCCCTCAGGGTCTGCTCTCGGATTTCGCGATATGGTTTTTTGCTCGCGACTGCTGGTGAAATTATTGCGCGCTTCGGATGGGGTTTATGTCTAACCCATAACCTCAGAAAAAAACCGGCGCGCGGCCATTCCTTGCATAGCGAATCTTGGTACACGATCAAATCGGAATAAATTGGAACATTTTCGTGGCCTATTTTCG
>JAYTQX010000062.1:0-2474 GCA_043746455.1 Pseudomonadota bacterium | reverse complement strand
GGCTCGAATCGGCCCGTCGTAACTCACCGCGACGACGGCAAACCGGCGCCGCCCTCCCGGCAACTCGGCCTCGAATTCGTCATCGACGTGTTTTTTCAGCACCGCGCGCGCGAGCGGCGAATCGATACTGATATAACCCATGGCCGCGTCGGTTTCGTCGGGACCGACTATACGCAGGCGTTGCGCATTGCCAGCCTCGTCTTCGATCGCGAACCAGGCGCCGAAGAAAATCGCACTGTGGTCGCCGGGTTTGGCGTCCGCCACTTTCAGCAGCGGCAGGCGCTTGCTCAGATAGCGCACGCGCCGGTCGATTTCGCCGAGCTGCTTCTTGCGATAAGTATACTCGGCGTTTTCCGAACGATCGCCTTCGGCCGCTGCGGCGGCGAGCGCCTTCACCACTTCCGGGCGGCGCACGCGCCACAGGTTGTCGAGCTCGGCCTTAAGCCTGAGCTGGCCTTGCGCGGTGATCAGTGCCGTCGATGCGGCCTGCGCCGGGCGCCAACGGCTCATGCCAGGGAGTTAGCGTTCATCGTCATCAATGTGTTATGCCAGAGCCATGCGCGCGGCTCAAGTGCACGACGGGCGCGGCAGATGTATACAATCGACTATGAGACTCCCCCGTCGGAACGCGGCATTATCCTGCATTGCTTGCGCAACGGCGAACCATCCAGCCTGGCCTAAAGGCTGCGCTGTGTTGGGGAAAGCCGCTCGAGGAATGCCAGATAGTCGTCGACTTCGGCAATGGCCGGGTCGTACGGGCGCTCGTACCTGGCGTGCCGCAGCAGGGCCCGCGCGTCCGCTTGCCGGTTCAGGCGCTCGGTCAGGATTTTCGCGCCAAGCAGACAGTTGCGCACCAGATCCGGGTGCAGCGGAAAGCGCTCGTGGAATCCCGCAACCAGCGCGAGCGCGATCTGGTGTTGCCCGCCCGCTGCCGCCGCCGCGGCAAGGCGGGTGATGTCGTCGGCATCATCGAGCGTGAATGCCGGGTCGGCTTGCAGGGATTCGCCCGCGATATCAACGGCGTCAGCATTCTGCTGATTTGCCAGCAGGATCGGTATGAACTGCCGTGCGTGCGCCGCGAGTTCCGCGCTCTCACCTTGGCGGCGCAACCGGCGCCGATATTCCAGATGCAGGCCGATCGCGTCCGCGCGCGACTCGGCCTCGTCGCGCAGCAGCGCAGTCGCCCCGTACACATCGCCGGTTACGGCTCGGATGCGTGCGGCTTCCAGCACAGCGAGCATTGGATCGGGTGCCGGCGGCGGATCCCCGAGTTGCAAATGGCCGGCGTAGCCGAGTTCGTCGCGATACTGGTGGATCACGACGCCGATCAGATGGAAGTTGGCGATCATCAGATAGTTCACGATGCAAAAGACCAGCGGCAAAACCAGCAGGCCCGGAGCGACGCGCGCGATCACGCCGGCCGCCAGGCTCTGCACCGTGATGGCGGCGGCGAAGAACGCCACCAGGATCAGATAGGCGCCGCGCAGCCGCAGCGCCAGCGCCAACCACGCGAACGGATTCAGCGCGTGCGCCAGCGCTTCGTCCAGGGCGAGGATCATGACCGCCGCCGGCGTTGCCAGCATCATCGCGACACCGCTCGCGAGAGCTGCGCGCGACCCATAGCGACTCGTGATCAGGATAAGCAGCAGCTCGACCAATACCAGCAACAGCATCGCAAAACGTCCGGTCGAACTGGCGACGGTGAAGCTGATTTCCGGCGCGGCGTCGCGGCCATTCGCGCTCCAGCGCAGCACTTCGAGGCCGTAGCGGAAGAATGCGCCCCAGACGATCAGATCGATGCCAAGATTCACCGGGTAGGGCAGCAGATCGACGACGCCGTGCGCGACCGCAAACGCGATGATCGCTGAGACCACCGCGCCCTGCAGCGGATAGGCGAAGGTCTGCGGCCAGCGTTTCCAGTACGGCTGCACGGATCGCACGTCGAACGCCGGCGGCGGCGCGCTCACTTGCGCAATTGCGAACTGGGGGCGATTGTCCGAAGCTGACTCTTGCCAGGCAGAATATCGTTCACGACTCGGGTCTTGATCTCACGAGGAGGATGTTCTCACGCCAGCCTGTGCAACGACAGGGTTGTGACATGGCGCTGCGCTGTGTAACGTGTGCGCGATTTCTATTTCAGGCGGTCCTTGAATGTTTAATTTTCGTTGTTGTCTCGCTTCGATTCTGGCTGTGGCGATCGCAGGTTGTGCGGGCCAGCCGCAAAAGGGCAGCGCGGCGAAGCCCGCGGCGCAGATCCCGAGCAGCGCGACTGCCGCATTGTATACTCGGCTCGACGCCGACGAGAAACGCTTCTTCGCGGCGCGTGATCCGGCCACGTTCAGGAACGACGAGGCCGGCAACACGGCGGCCTACACGGCGGCGTGGGACGATGCGCAGGATGCAGCCGCGCAATGCCCGAAGATCCGCGATTGCGATAGCGCGCGCTTCGATGCGGCCTTCGCGCGCATGTCCGG